>JAIUMW010000007.1 GCA_022565365.1 Oceanicaulis sp. | reverse complement strand
GCGGGGCTGGCCCTGGGCGGGTGCGGGGGGCTTCGGGCCGCGCGCCGCTCCTCCCCCCCGCCGGGGGGGGGGCGGGCGGCTTCGCGGGGGGGGGGGCGCTGCAGGACCACTCCGCAGAGGCGGCTTCCCCCCTCCAGCCCTTCGGGCCACCTCCCCCGCAAGCGGGGGAGGACAAATCCGCTGGCCTCCGTCTCCCCGTTCGCGAGGGGGGCGGGATGCTCATCCGCAAATCTTGATGCTGCGCCATCACCATCAAGCCTGCGTGTCCCTTAAGGCTTTTCGTGCGAGTGTCCCGGGCAAGCGACCGGCTATGCCGCGCTCAGGAGGAATACATGCACCCCCGTCTTGTCAGTCTGGCGATGTCCGCGGCGCTCGCCGTGGGCCTGTGGAGCGCGCCGGCGTCCGCCAGCGCTGCATTCGACTGCCGGGCGTGTGAAACCTCGCAGCGTTTTTATGAGCTGCGCGCCGAGGCGCTGTCCTGGACAGGGCCGGCCAACGCCCATCATCTGGACGCGCTGGTGCGCGCCATCGAGGCGGCTCCACGCCACGGTCTGAGCGGTCGCGATTATCATCTGGCCGAGCTCTCCGCCGCCGACGCCAGCACCCCCGATGAGCGCATGGACCGACTGGCCACCGACGCCTACATCACGCTGGCCGCCCACCTTCTGTCGGGCCGGGTGGACCCGGTCAGCATCGAACCCGACTGGACGGCGGCCCGCCGCGACCGCGATCTGGCCGCCTATCTGCACGCAGCTCTGACCCAGGACGCGGTGGAGGACAGCCTGGAGGCGCTGGCCCCGGCGTCAGACAGCTATCGCCGCCTGGTCGACGCGCTGGAGCGCCATCGTGTGCTGGAGGCGGCGGGCGGATGGACCGGCGTGGACGCCGGCCCGGTCTTGCGAAAGGGCGATCGGGGCCCGCGAATCGCCCAGCTGCGCGCGCGCCTGACCGCCACGGGCCATCTGCCCGCGACGGAGGTTGAAGCCGAAGATCCTGAACTGTTCGACGACGCGATGGACGCGGCGATGCGCCGCTTTCAGCGCTCGCTGAGCCTGGAGCCGGACGGGATTGTGGGCGCGCGCACCCTGGCCCAGCTCAATGTCACCCCGCAGCAGCGCATCGACCAGATCCGCGCCAATATGGAGCGTTGGCGCTGGCTGCCGGAGGATCTGGGCGAGCGCCATATCCGGGTGAATATCGCCGATTTCTCGCTGGAGGCCCGCGCCGGCGGCGAGGTGGAGCAGCGCCATGATGTGATCGTGGGCCGGCTGTTCCGGCGCACGCCGGTCTTCTCCGCCTCCATGACCTATTTCGTGCTCAATCCGTGGTGGGAGACCCCGGCCAGCCTGACCGTGCGCGACAAGCTGCCCGCCTTCCGCGACGATCCCGGATCGGTGGAGCGGCTGGGCTTTCAGGTCATTGACCGCCAGGGCCAGCTGGTCGATCCGTCCACCATCGACTGGCAGAGCGTGCCCGCGCAGAGCTTCCCCTACCGGGTGCGCCAGGCGCCAGGCCCGCTCAATGCGCTGGGCGTGGTGAAATTCATGTTCCCCAACCGGCACAATGTCTATGTCCACGACACGCCCACGCGCGGCCTGTTCGCGCGGGTGCGCCGGGATTTCTCGTCAGGCTGTATCCGGGTGCAGGACCCGATGCGGCTGGCCGACTGGGTGGCCGCGGACACGCCCGCCGTCACCCCCGAACGCCTGCGCCAGATCGTGGCGGGCGGAACCGAGACGCGGGTCACCCTGCGCCGGCCGGTGATGGTGCATATCCTGTACCTGACGGCGGTCACTGATGCGGAGTCTGGCGTGCGATTCGTGGACGATCTATACGACCGGGACGGGGGCCTCATCGCGGCGCTGGACGCAGCCGCGCCACGCGTGGAGTGACCCCGAATGACCCCATGTCTGAGGGCGCTGGCCAGCGCCATGTGCGCGCTGGGCCTGACCGCCGCCGCGCAGGTTTCCACTGCACAGGCCGCCTCTGCCAGCGCTGATGTTTCAGGTGCGCTGGAGGGCTTTGAGGCTGTTCCGGTCCCCGGCCTGTCGCCGCGCCACACGCCCGGTCGGGCGTCCTTCGCCCGCCAAAGCGCCGGCTTCAGCCTGACCATACGCGATGCGCTGGTCACCGATCTGGCGGTGTTCACCGTCTTCGCCCGGCCCGGAGAGCGCATCACGCTGGAAACCGATCAGCCGGTGCTGTGGCCGGGAGCGGCCGAGCCCGCGCGCCGCCATGTCTGGACGGCGCCGTCCGGCCCGGATGTGACCACGCTCAGCCTGCAGGCGGAGAGCGGCGCGCCCATGGCGCTCAACCTCGTCACCATGCGCGCCCTGGCCGAGGCCCGGGACGGCGTGCTGAACGGATCCCGCATCGGGGCCTACCCGGCCGAGACCTATCGCGGCGAGGCGGCCTATCGCGCCCCCGAGGCGCTGGTGGAGGTGAACGGCGCCCTCGCCGGACTGCGCATCACCCCGCATTTCACGCTGGGCCAGTTCCTGTGCAAGCAGGCCCATGACGGCACGCCCTATGTGCTGGTGACCGAGGCGCTGATGGTCAAGCTGGAGCATATCCTGGAAGCGGTGAACGCGGCGGGCTGGCGGGTCGATACGCTGGGCGTGATGAGCGGGTTCCGCACCCCGGCCTATAACCGCGCCATCGGCAACGGGGACAATTCGCGCCACATCTTCGGCGGGGCGGCGGACATCTACATTGATCTCGAAGGCAATGGCCGCATGAGCGACCTCAATGGCGACGGCGTCACCGACCGGCGCGATGCGGCGCTGATCTATGATCTGGTTGAAAAGCTGTATGACGAAAGCCCCGATTTCGCGCGTCATCTGGGAGGGCTCGGCGAGTACGGACCGACCCGCGTGCACGGCGGTTTCGTGCATGTGGACGAGCGCGGCTGGCGCGCGCGCTGGGGCCGGCCTGCCAGCTGACGGCGATCCGGCTGGCCTTGGCGCGCGTATTGAGGCAAGACGGGGCGGGCACACAGCGGAGCGATCATCCATGAGCGAGACACCGGCCGGCGGCGAGAATTCAGGCGGCGCCAAAGCCCCCCAGTCCAATGGCAAGACGCTTGGCCAGGGCTCCAAGCTGCTGGTGGATATCGGCCCGGCGGCCGTGTTCATGATCAGCTACAACGTCGCCCGGCGTGTGGTGGAGGACGGGGCGATCTACTGGGCCACCGGCCTGTTCATGGCCGCCACCGCCATTGCGCTGGTCTACGCCCTGATCACCCAGAAGCGTTTCCCGCCCATGCTCGTGGTCACCTTCGTGATCGTGACCGGCTTTGGCGCGATGACCATCTATCTGCAGGACCCGGTCTTCGTCTTCATCAAGCCGACGATCATCAACCTCATCTTTTCGCTGGCGATCCTGTTCTCCATCGCCTTCGGCTTCAATGTTTGGACGGAGCTGTTCGGATCGATCTTCTCCATGCACGAGCGCGCCTGGAAGATCCTGGACATACGCTGGGCGCTGTTCTTCGCCTTCCTGGCGCTGCTCAACGAGCTGCTCTGGCGCCATATTGTGGGGTCCGAGGCTGATCCCGCCTTCATGGAGGCGGCGCGCTGGATCGAAGGCTTCGAGATCTCCGAAGGCTTCTGGGTGAATTTCCGCTTCTGGGGCACGTATCCGATCTTCTTCGTGTTCGTGCTGCTCAACCTGCCCATCACGATGAAGTACGCTGGCGAGCCGGAAGCCAAGGGCGCCAAGGCCACGTCCTGATGCAGCCCGTCACGGCGGTGTGACTTCAATGTGCGCGTGCTTTGAGCTAGCACAGAGGCCATGATCAACGCGCTCGCCCCCTTCCTGATCGCTCTGGCGTTGTCCCAGTCCAACGGCCAGCCCCGCCCGCTCGCTGACGAAGCGGCCCCTGCACCCGGCGCAGGGCTGGTGGTGGCCGAGCTGTTCACCAGCCAGGCCTGCCGCTTCTGCCCCGCCGCCAATGAGTGGCTGGCGGTGGCGGGTGAGCGCGATCATGTGCTCGCCCTGGCCTATGGCGTGGACTATTGGGACGCCATGTATGACTGGCCGGACGAGTATGCGCAGCCTGACTTTGTCGAGCGCCAGAAAGCCTATGTGGATGCGGGCGAGGCGCGCCGGGTGTTCACCCCGCATCTGGTGATCAATGGCGGGCCGGAGCGCATGCGCTTTTCGCCCGAACGCGCCGAAGCCGCGCTGGACGCCGCCGCCTTCCTCTCTGCGCCGGACGCGCGCATCGAGGGCGAGGCGATCGCCATCCGCCTTGACGGGCCTCAGCTGGACGCGCCGGCTGATGTCTGGGTGATGCATTTTTCGCCTGGCGCCGAGCGCCGCCTGATTTCAGCGGGCAGCAATGCCGGGGTGGAGATGGTGCATTTCAACGTCGTGCGCGCCATCGCCCATGCCGGCGAGTGGCCGGGCGGGCGCGCCACGCTGCACACGCCGGCGCCGGGCGGCGATCAGTCCAGCGCGGTGCTGGTCCAGGCTGGTCCCGGCGGACGCCTCATCGCCGCCGCGCGGGTGCGCGCCGGAAGCGGCGAATAATCACGACAAAAACTACGTCTAGCCGCCCAGCGCGCGCTGCACCCAGCCCAGCGGGCCGGTGAAGGCCAGCGGGCCGTCGGTGACCGCCAGGGCGATGCACACCGCGCCGGGCTCGGCCACGGGCTTGTGCTCGGTGCCAGGATCGGCTGCGCACAGCTCGCCCGTGCCGTAGCGGTCAATGCCGTCATGGAAGGCGCCGTTGAGCACCAGGGTGAACTCGCGCCCGTCATGGCCGTGGCGCGGCACGCCGCGGCCCGGCTCCAGACGGATCAGCTCGGCCTTGGCCCCGCCATCCTCCATCAGCGTCATGGTGCGCACGCCGGGGCCGGCGAATTGCCAGCTGGCGCCGCGATCCAGCGCCAGATCGCGCACCGGGGCGGGCAGACCCAGAATTTCATTCAGGCCCTTGCCCGCCGCTTGCGCCGCGCGCCGCGCCGCCTGATCGCTGAAGCCCGGCGTCAGCGCCGCTTCGCCAAGGCCCGCCTCTTCAGCGTCAATCGCCGCCAGAACTTGGCTCAGTGCATTGTCGCGCACCGCCACAGGGGCCACCGTTTCCAGCATCACGCCTGACACCGCCTCGGCCGCCGCGCGCTGGCGCGCCACGTCCGGGTTCACGCACGCCTGCGCGTCCAGCAGCAGGCCCATCGGGCCTGACAGGGCGCCGGAGGCATGGGCGGCATAGAGCTCGTCACCGAGAGGATGATTGGTCATGGGCATGTTCACTCAAATCTCGTGCCAGCATCGGGCCGGCTAGCGAGTGCATATTGATCGCAATCGCCCCGCTTCAAGGGCGCGCGCATCGAACGGGTGTGGCAGGCGGGCACGCAGTGAGGCATTCCAGTCACAACGCCTCCGAATCCAGCACGCGGCGCAGCTTGTCGAAGGCCAGGCGCAGGCGCGACTTCACCGTGCCCAGCGGCGCGCCGATGCGCTCTGCGATATCGCGGTGGGACAGGCCGTCAAAGAAGGCCAGGCGCAACAGCGCCACCTGCTCTTCGGGCAGATCGGCCAGCGCTGCGCGCACGCGCGCATCGCGCGCCCCGGCATGGGCGGCCTCGTCGGGCGCCTCGAAAGACGTGGGATGCAGAGAAGGGTCGGCTTCATCCAGCGCTGGTTTGGCGGCGCGCCGGGCCGCATCAATGCGCCGGTTGCGCGCGATGCGGAAAATCCAGGTGGAGGCTGACGCCTGGGTCCGGTCAAACTGCCCCGCCTTGCGCCAGACGGTGAGCATCACCTCCTGGGTCAGCTCCTCGGCCAGCGAGTCGTTGGCGTTAAGGCGCATGAGATAGGCTTTGACCCGGGGCGCATAGAAATTGAACAGAGATGCAAAGGCGCTGCGGTCATGCGCGGCGACGGCCTCGACCAGATGGTCGAGCGCATCCCGGTCAAGGGCCGGCTCGGTGGTGGCGGGCGCATCGGGCAAGCAACACCTGACTGTTCAGTGTAAGGCCATCACACAGGGTCGGAGAGGATTTATCAACCCGCATGGCCTTGAATCCGCCCTTAAGCCCCGGTCTAAAGCCGGACATGACCCCGCGCCAGCACCACCGGCGCCGCAGCCGATCGACAAAGAGAGCTCCCATGCGTCTGTCCGCCGCCCTTTGCGCCAGCCTTCTCAGCCTCGCCGCCTTCGCCGCCGCGCCCGCGCCTGCCGGGGCCTCTTCTGTCGAAGGGGCGTCTGTTGAAGCCTCGTTCAGCGCCGAGCCGGTGTTCCGCAACGCCCACAACGCCTGGCGCGTCTTCACACGCGGCGAGGGCAATGAGCGCATTTGTTATGCGGTCAGCCGGCCCACCGAATCCCTGCCCGCCAATGTAGCCCATGGCGAGGTGTTCTTCTTTGTCTCCAGCTGGGCGTCCGGCGCCGCGCGCGAACAGCCCAGCTTCCTGGCCGGTTATCCCCTGCGTCCTGACAGCCCGCCGCGCGCCCGCGTCGGCTCGGACCGCTTCACCATGTTCGTGTCCCAGAGCGAAGGCTTTGTCGAGCTGGAGCGCGATTCCGCCCGGCTGGTCACCGCCATGCGTCAGGGCGCGGTGATGCGGGTGGAGGCCACCAGCGAGCGCGGCACCGCGACGGTGTATGAATTTTCGCTGTCAGGCGTCACCGCCGCCCTGCGTCAGGTCGGCGAGCTGTGCCGCTGATCGCTCTTTGAGGGATCAGTCCGCCGCAGCCTCATCCGCCATCGCCGCCCGCACCGCCACCGCCGTATCGGGCTGGTCGGTGAACACGCCGTCCACGCCCAGCGCGTAGAGCGCGCGCAGCTCATCCTCGACGCTCTCGCCCACATGGGGCGGGCGGTCATCGCGCACGGTCCAGGTATGCACCAGAAGCCCCAGCGCGCGGGCCGCCTCCAGATAGCCGGTGCTCGATCCGTCCGGGTTCAGCAGCACGGATTTGTGCGGCCCCACCGCATCGGCGAACTGCGCGATCTCCTCCAGGCTCAGCCCGCCGGCATTGAAGGCCGGGTCATCGCCACCGCCATAGAGCATGGCCAGCGTCACCGGCGTGACCGGGCGCAGGCGCTGCAGGAAGGGCGCGTCAAAGGACTGGATGATCACCGGCGCGCCCTCGCGGTTAAGCCCGCGCCGCTCCAGCACGTCCAGCAGCGCGGGCAGAGGATCGAGGCCCATGGCCACGTGCTCGGCGGGCAGCTTGATCTCCGGCTCGGTGGTGATCGTGCAGCCGCATGCCGCTTCCAGCGCGTCCACCAGATCGAAAAAATCATCCAGCGGCAGGACCGGATCGCGATCATCGTAGTCTGAGGAACGGTCCTCGAAGACCTGGCGCACGCGCAGGGCGCGCAATTCGTCGGCCGTAAAATCCATCACCCACCAGTCCTCGCGTCCCATCAGGGTGCGGCGCCGGTCGGCGAATTCGGGCCGGTCCGCGATATCGGTGGAGGTGGACAGATACGGGTCGTGGCGCACGATCAGCTGACCATCCGCCGACATCATCAGATCGGGTTCCAGAATGTCCGCCCCTTGCTCAAACGCCAGCCGGTAGGCGGTTTCGGCATTTTCAGGCCGGTAGCCCGACGCGCCGCGATGGGCGATCACCCGCGGCGCCTGTCCGGTCAGCGTCGCCCAGGCGGGCGCGGCGTCCGGCGTGGAGGCGTCCGGCGCCTGTGAAACGGGTGCAGGCTCTGTGCAGGCGGTCAGGACGGGCAGAATGGCGGCGGCAAGCAGGATACGGATCATGATGGCATTCCCCCTCAGGTCAGATGACTCTTCGGGCAGACTAGCCAAACCGGCGCGCCTTCGCGCGTGATGATTTCGTGACGCAGGCTTTGATCCGCCCAGGGCGCCGCTAGAACAGCGAGAACGCCAGATCGCGGATGCTTTCAAAGCTCCACAATCCCGCCATGGCGCCGAGGATCAGCACAAGAAGGATTTTCCACCGGTGGGCCCGAATGCCCCGCCGCAACAGCGTGAAGCCGGCCAGCGTCGCGCGCCAGCCGGCGATGCGCACCGGCACGCCGATCACCAGGCTGGCCGTCAGGGCCAAGGCCACCATTACAAGCTCTGCAGGATACGCCGCCAGCATCACGCCCTCCCCAAGGTCCGGGCCATCACGGCCCCTCGCGCCTATCACGCCCGGCGCCGGGCGAACGCATGCTGAAGGCGGCGTTCAGCTCCGGTTTATCCGCTCAGCGCCCGCCGCGCGGATTGATCGGATCATCCGCCGGTCCCGGCCCGCCCGGCGGCGCCGAGCCGCAATAGGGCCAGCTGCCGGTATTGGGTCCGCGATCGGGACACACGCTCTCGCCTTCGGGCATCAGCGCACAGGCGCTCAGCGCCACGATGCTGAACCCCGCCGCTGCGATGAGAGCCGCGCGCGTGCGCAGCCCCGTCATCCGGTCATCCCACATCCGCTCAATCCCCTCATATCGCTTGAACCCCATGATCACCCGCCGCGCGCGTACGGGCAAGGCGGGATTTGCTCGCCCCCCTTTCACGCGCCCTTAACCACGTGCGCGCTTTGTGGAGGGTCTGCATTACGGCCACAGGGCGAGCGTCCATCCATGCCTCAGCACCAGAGCCCGCGCCCGTATTCGCGCGCGCGTCCGCCACGCAAGGGCGGCGCGTGGGGGGCCATGTTCAGGCTGCTCGCCGCCGCGATGGTGCTGGCGGTGCTGGCGGGCGGGGCGTGGTTGACGGGGCTGGCGCGCACCCTGCCTGACCTGTCGGCGCTGGACCCGGCGCCGCGCACCGGCGAGATTGTTCTTCTGGACCGCAGCGGGCGCACGATTGCGCGGCGCGGCGAGGTCAGCCACGGCGCGATCCGGGCCGAGGCGCTGCCTGAAACCCTGACGCTGGCCGTGCTGGCCGTGGAGGACCGGCGTTTCTACAGCCATTTCGGGGTGGACCTGATCGGCATGGGGCGCGCGGCGCTGGCCAATATGCGCGCCGGCCGGGTGGTGCAGGGCGGCTCGACCATCACCCAGCAGCTGGCCAAGAATCTGTTCCTCACCCCTGACCGCACATTGCGCCGCAAGGCGCAGGAGATGATGCTGGCGCTGTGGCTGGAGCAGCGCTTCACCAAGGATGAAATTCTCGCCCTCTATCTCAACCGGGGCTATTTCGGGGCCGGCGCCTGGGGGGCGGAAGCCGCCGCGCGACGCTATTTCTCCAAGGGCGCCCATGAGCTGAGCCTGGGCGAGGCGGCGCTGCTGGCGGGCCTGCTCAAAGCGCCGTCGCGCTATGCGCCCACGTCGGACGCCGTGCGCGCCTCGGTGCGCGCCACCGTGGTGCTGGACCTGATGCTGGCCACCGGGCGCATCACCGAGGCTGAACGCATCGCGGCGGCCGAGGCGCCGATCCGGGTGTCGCGCGGCAACGCCAGCCCCGGCGCGGGCTGGTTTGCTGACTGGGTGCTGCCCCAGGTGCGCGAGCGCCTGCCGGGCCATACCGGCGACCTGATTGTTCACACCACGCTGGACATCGCCGCCCAGCGCGCCGCTGAAGCGGCCTTGAGCGAGGGTCTCGCCGATCCCGAGCTGGCGCGCGGCGCGGGCACAGGCGCGCTGGTGGCGCTGGATCACACAGGCGGCGTCGCGGCCATGGCCGGCGGCGCGGACTATGTCCGCTCCCCCTTCAACCGCGCGGTCAGCGCCCGCCGCCAGCCCGGTTCGGCGTTCAAGCCCTTCGTCTACGCCGCCGCGTTTGAAGGCGGGCTGACCCCGGATGATGTGTTCATCGACCAGCCGGTGAGCTATGGCGGCTGGTCGCCGGAGAACTTCAACAACCGCTATGAAGGCGCGCTCACCCTGGAGACCGCCTTCGCCCGCTCGTCCAATTCGGTGGCGGTGCAGGTGTCGGAGACCACCGGGCGCGGATGGGTGCTGCGCACGGCGGCGCGCATGGGGCTGACCAGCCCCATCGCCAACACGCCGTCGGCGGCTTTGGGCGCGTATGAGGTGACGCCGCTGGAGCTGGTCGGCGCCTATCTGCCCTTCATGAATGGCGGGCGCGCCGCACCGCCCTACGCCGTCACCTCCATCACCGCGCCGGACGGGGATGTGTTGTGGACCCGCGAGGAGACGCAAGGGCCGCTGGTTCTGGCGGGCCGTGTGGTGATGGATATGGACCGGGTGTTTGAAGCGGCGGTGGAGACCGGCACCGGGCGCGGCGCGCGCGTGCCGGGCCGTCCGGTGCGTGGCAAGACCGGCACCACCAACGGCCATCGCGACGCCTGGTTCGCGGGCTGGTCGGAAGGCATGGCGGCGGTGGTTTGGATGGGCAATGACGATTTCACCCCCACCGATGACGCGCTTGGCGGCGCCGGGCCGGCGCGCATCTTCGCCCGCTTCATCAACGCCGCGCCACACTGGCCCGCCCCGCTGGACGCCCTGCTGGTCCAGCCCGCCCGCCCCGATGATCCCATTGCGGCGCTGCTGGAGCCGGCGGACCCTGCGCCCGCCTCTGCGCCCGCCTCTGCGCCTGACTCTGCGCCTGACTCTGGGCCTGCCTCTGGGCCTGTGCGCGAGGAAGACCCGGCGCCCGATCCCATCGCGGCGCGGCTGGCGAGAATGGGCGGGGACTGACAGGCGCGAACTGACAGGGGCCGATTTTGGGGGTGCGTGCGCAGGCCCCGCCCGTTAGACTTGCGCCACACACGCCACTTCAGGGGACGCCATCATGACATCACTCGCCCGCTTGTCCGCCACTGCCTCCGCCGCCGCTCTGGCCCTGGCGCTCGCCGCCTGTGGCGATGACCGGGCCGGCGAGGGGACGCGCACCGCCGTGACCGAAGACCAGATCGAGGAAGGCCTCGACGCGCTGGGCGTTGCACGTTCGGACCTGTTCGCGGCGGCTGATGTGGAGATCGAGGACGGGGTGGCGGTCTATACCGGCCTGACCAGCACCGATGAGGACGCGCCCGGCCGGGTGGGCCGCGTGTCCATTGGCGCGCCGCGGGTCGAGGACGGCGTCACGCGCTTTGACTGGCTGGAAGCCGAAGACCTGCTGGCGGGCGGCGAAGGCGGCGATGGCGTCAGCCGCATCGCCCGGCTGCGCGCCGACCGGCCCGGCCCGGCCCTGTCCCAGCTTATCTCCGACGTGATCAATGGCCGTACCGACAGCTCTGATTATCAGCTGCCCTCGCGGTCTTCGGCCGGTTACACCTTCGCAGAGTTGTCGATGTCGGGCCTGAGCTTTTCCGACGGCGTCGGCGATGGAGAGGCTGCCGGCGGCGAGATGGCGCGCCTGGCGCTGGAGGATTTTGACGGCGAACGGCTGGGCCGCGCCGTGATTGAAGGCCTGTCCATCACCGGCCAGGACCCCGATGCGGGTGAGTTTGTCCTGCGCATGGACGAGTTCGCGCTCACCGGGCTGGACGCCCTGTTCGTCGATGTTCTGCTCAACATGGACGAAGAAGGCGGGTTCAGCGCCATGGGCGACCGGTTCGGTGACGCGATGGCCAATCTGATGCGGCCGACGGGCGCCTACGAGACCTTTGTCGTGCGCGGCATGGAAATGCGCGCCAGCGGGCTCAGCGTCGGCATGCCACTCTTTGACTCGCGCTACGAGACCCGGCGTGACGGCACCGTCGACATCATTGCCGCCATGCCCAGCCTCACCGTGGCGTTTTCGCCGGACAATCCCGAGATGGCCCAGGCTGGCCAGATGCTGGCCTCGATCGGCTATGAGACGCTGGATTTCGAGTTCAACAGCCGCTCGCACTACAACCCGCAAACGGATCGTGTCACCGGCGCCCTCGACGAAAACTGGTTCGAGATGAAAGACGGGCTGCGCATCGCCATGGCCCAGGACGTGACCGGGCTGCAGGCCTATGCCGACGCCACGGCCGCTGTGATGTCCGGGGTGTTCGCCGCGATTGAAGAGGATCCCGAAGGCGCCGAGGCCCTGATGGAAGAGCGCTTGATGGACGCCTATGGCGAGCTTCAGGTGCATTCCATGACCATCCGCATCGACGATCTGGACCTGCTGGAGCGGGCCATGACCCTGAACGCGCAGATGCAGGGCGTCAGCCCCGAGGAGGCGCGCATGCAGGCCGCCACCATGCTGGGCCTGGGCATCGCCATGGGCGGCGGCATGCTGCCCGAAGGCGTGGCCATCGAGATCGGCGCCGCGCTCAGCGCCTTCATCAATCAGGGCGGCGCGGTGGAAATCACCCTCAACCCCGCCTCTCCCGTGGGCATGGACCGGCTGATGAATGTCGCTGAAGACATGAGCGTGCTCAGAGATCTCGGCCTCTCCGTCCGCCACATCCCGGCGGAGTAGGCGGCGGGGCCGCAAGGCCCTCGCTTTCAGACGACACCGCAGCGCCCGTCTGGCCACCGCCAGGCGGGCGTTTTGCGTTCCCGCTTGCACGTGCACGCGAGTCCGGCTCTCCTGACGGGTGAAGGTTGTGGGGAGCAGGCGTGATGCGTGAAGTTAGAACCTTTGATGCCGAAGCTGATACGCTCTTGTGGTGGTTGAACTGGTACTCGGAGGATTTTTCTTGGAACGGCCTAGGCAAGCTTAATGCGGATGGTGCTCCGGAGAAGCCGTGGCAAGGTTGGGTAGTAGTTGAGCATTCTGGAGGACATTACTGTGCTGTTGCGCGTGAGGCGCCAAATAATATCAAGAATCGTCCAGCCAGCCTGCAAGACTACTGGCGGGCAGACCCAGAGAAAAACTGGATGCTACGCAGCGATGATGAGCTTCGGATTTCAGGTGAGCTGACTTCGGAAAACATAGAGGGTGAGCATTGGCATATTATTCATCAGCCCAGCTATGATGTAGACGGCGAGGAAATTGAATGGAAATCAAACTACTCACATGATAAATGGAAATTAGTTGATTTAATTATTAGAAAAAGATTAATAGCAGCATCTGAAACGGTAGTAAATGAAAGTGGGAGCGTTTCGGAAATCGACTTCCGCGCGCAATTAAATGGGGCCGTTTTATGTGAAGAGCTCCCAATTTTGGATGAAAGCGCAAATCAATTGCATGTTTGTCTTAACTATTCTGCGCATTTAATGCATGTGGACTATAAAGAGCGAAGCTTTGGCCCGGGGGCTGAATTTCAGAATGCGCGTTTCGGTGGTTATGTTAACTTCGAAGGGTCCTGTTTCTTTGGAAGCGCTAATTTTACGAATGTAATGTTCAGCGGATCGACAAGATTTAATAAGGTTAGATTTTACAAATCTACTAATTTTAGCATGGCGAGATTTGTTTACTCCGTATTATTTCAAAAAGTTCTTTTTCAGGGGAACTGCATTTTTGAGCGAGCAGTTTTCAATTCGAATTGTGAGTTTTCAAAAATAGAATTTAGCGAAAATGAAGTTTTCTGGCGCGGTGCATTCAAAAAAACTCTGTTCGAAGATTTTGTTGACTTTAGCAAAAGTCCGTACAAGCTGATATCAATGTTTGATGGTGCGCGATTAGATGTTGGTATTCATTTCCCAAAATTAGGAGAGGGCGATGCTTTAAATATTTTTGACCATGAGGTTATTGCGCCAATCACTTCACTGAAAGGACAGACTGAGCGCGACGAGGCATTCAAGGCCGTCGAACACGGCGCGCAAGTTCTCAAACACCAGATGCGCTTGGCCTCAGACCCTTTACGCGAGCAGCGCTTCTATCGGTTCGAGCTGATCGCCCGTCGCCTGCAATCGACCACGCATTGGTCGGAGCGCGTGTCCTCTCGCCTGTTCGGTTGGTTGGCCGATTATGGCCTGTCGGTATCGCGTCCGCTGGGATGCCTGGTGGTGACCAGGGCGCTGTGTGCGACAGCCTATTTCGGCCTCGCCCGCTCCGCTAGCTTGCTTGATCCGGCCGGTGCATCGCAGTCGGTCAGGGTGGCCATTGCGCCCGGTCACTATTACTTGGAGGTCCCGGCGGCGCAGGACTTGATCTTGGCGCAGGTCGTGGATGGGCCGTCGCAGCGGCTGAACGCACTGGCCAATGCGAGCGCGAGCCGGATCGCCGAAGCAACGACCAAAGGCCCCCTCCTCTTCGCCATCGAGCTCGGCTTCATCCCGGTGTCCGACCCGATGGGGCATCACACTTGGGCGAAGGACCTATCGAAACAGGAAAGCTGGCAGAGCGCGCTATTCGCGTTCCTTCGCATGACCCAACGGCTGATCTCCCTCATCCTCATTTTCCTCACCGCGCTGGCTCTGCGGCGGCGGTTTCAGATCGGGTGAGGGCTGGCGCCGGGGCCAGCAGCCCCTATGCTGCCTTCCCCTTGCGCACAGGCTTCGCGGCTTCGCGCGCATGCTCGGCCATGAAAGCCTTCATTTTCGGGGCGATGTCCTCGCGGAAGCGGCGGCCGTTGAAGACGCCGTAATGGCCCACCTCCGGCTGGACGTGGTCCAGGCGCATGGCGTCGGGAATATTGGCGCACAGCGTGTGGGCGGCCTGGGTCTGGCCGATGCCGGAGATGTCGTCATTCTCGCCTTCCACCGTCATCAGGGCGATGTCGGTGATGGCTTCGGGGCGCACCGGGCGGCCATGGACGGTGAGCAGGCCGCGCGGCAGCTTGTGCTCCTGGAACACGTCGCGAATGGTCTGGAGGTAAAACTCCTCGGTCAGGTCCATCACCGAGAGATATTCGTCATAGAAGGCGCGGTGCTTGTCGGCGCTGTCGCCATCGCCATCGATCAGCTGGTTGAAATAGCGGTAGTGGGCGTCCACGTGCCGCTCGTAGTTCATGTTGATGAAGCCGGTGAGCTGCAAAAAGCCCGGATACACGCGGCGCAGCCCGCCGGGATAGATCACCGGCACGGTCTGGATGAGATTGTCGCGGAACCAGGAGAAGGGGCGCTCTTCGGCGAGCTTGTTGGGGACGGTGGGCGATTTGCGCGCATCAATGGGCGAGCCCATGAAGGTCATGCTCGCCGGGCGCAGGGGATCCTCGTCCTCGGCCATCAGGGCGATGGCCGCCAGGGTCGGCGGGCCGGGCTGGCACACGGCCACCACATGCACGCCCTCGCCGATGGCGCTGATCATCTCGCGCACATAGAGCGTGTAGTCTTCCAGATCGAACCGGCCCTCATTGAGCGAGACCATGCGCGCATCGGACCAGTCGGTGATGTAAACCTCGGCATCGGGCAGGAAGGCTTCCACCGTGCCGCGCAGCAGCGTGGCGAAATGGCCCGACATGGGCGCCACCAGCAGCACTTTGGGATCATTGAGCGCCGAGGGCTTCACGCCGCGCGCTTTGGCCAGCGCGGCTGCGTCGCGCTTGAAATGGAGGAGGTTCGCAAACGGTTTTTTCCAGACCGTTTCGATCTCCACCGGCACGGTGTCGCCATCAATCACCAGATCGTCCAGCGCCCAGGCCGGCTTGCCATACTGGCGCGTCAGGCTCTCGAACAAATCCGCCGACGCCGCCATGGCGCGCCCGGCAAGCGTCTCGCCCGCGGGATTGAGCGGATTGCGCAAAGACTGCCGCGTCATATTGGCCGCTGCGCGCCAGGGCAGCATGGCGGCGCGGGACATTTCAAGGAAGGAATAGAACATGGACGCGAACGGGCTCCATAGCGCCGCGTGATGCGGCCTGGAAAATCTGGCTTTGATTATGCCGGAGAG
The DNA here is from genome assembly GCA_022565365.1 of Oceanicaulis sp. GTDB lineage: Bacteria > Pseudomonadota > Alphaproteobacteria > Caulobacterales > Maricaulaceae > Oceanicaulis. The sequence continues at coordinate 20,752 of JAIUMW010000007.1, read as the reverse complement.
GCCTCAAGAAAGGCTTGCAGACGTGCCGCCACGACCGACGGCGCGGAGCCGTGGGGGAAAATCTCTACAAACCGCCCTTCGCGGTCCATGAGATAGATGATCGAGCTGTGATCCACCGTGTAGTCCGACGACACGCCGTCATCCTCCACCCGGGAAAAAAACACCCTGTAAGCACGTGCAGCATTGCGTACCTGATCCAGCGTTCCCGTCAAGCCCGTGAGGTTTTCGGGAAAGGCCGGCGCGGTGATGTATTGGGCCAGCAATTCAGGCGTATCGCGCTCGGGATCGACGCTGATCAGGATGGGCTGGAACTCGGCGCGCTGCTCTGGCGGGAGCTGGTCCAGCGCCGCGCCCATCACCTGCAGCGAGGCGGGGCAGACATCCGGGCAATAGGTGAAGCCGAAATAGATCAGCATGGGCCGGCCGGCGAAATCGGCCTCGGTGACCGTCTCGCCATGGTGGTTGATGAGGGTGAAGGGCCCGCCGATCTGCGCCTCGCCGCTGGAGCGCACGGGCGCCGGGCGCGGCGGCGCGTCCGGGTCAACCGGGGCCGGGCCGCGCAGCAGCGCCGCCCCCACCATCACCGCCGCGGCCAGCAGGGCCAGCGAGATCGCCACCACCGGAATGAACCATACAGGGCGTGTCTTGAAATTCATGGCGTCCTCATGAGTCCGTGTGTGTCAGCGCGCGCAGCGCCCGCCTTTTATACCCGACCCGCCCCGGTTCATCGCGACCGGGTGCAGCAGGTCCTGCACCCGCTGGCCTCACTGACCGCGCCCCGTGTCAGAGCAGGCTATGGCATTTGGGCTTTGGGCGCTTGCTTCCTCCCCTTGAGGAGAGGACTATCGCATTCGGGCCCGGATTGTCAGATCGGGGTGACTTTGGATCTGTCAGTCCTCCCTCCCCCCCCGGGGGAGGGCCGGGGTGGGGGCGCCGCCGTAAGGCGGCCAGCTTGAACCTTACACGCGCGGCGCTTCACCCCACCCCAGCCCTCCCCTCAAGGGGAGGGAGAAAATGCTCAATGCTCATATGCGATCGCCCCCTCCGCCCGGCGGGCCTGACAGGACCAGGTTTGCACCAATCCGGTAACCGCGGCCCAATGGCGATCCCCCGGCGCGCCCGCCGCCGGTGCGGCCACCGGTCCGCTTGACGCGCGCCGGGCGCTGCCGCTTGCTGACGCCTCGCCTGCCCGCAGCCCACCCCGCAGCCTGCACGGAGCGCGCCGTCCATGACTGACCGTTTCAGCCCCGCCCGCGGCGCCATCGGCGCGCCGGACGATCCTTTGGATGGCGGCGATCTGGCGCCGGTGTTCGGCAAGGTGCGCCTGCGTACGCTGATCTTCCTGCGCTGGCTGGCGGTGGCGGGCCAGACGGCCACCGTGCTGGGCGTGTATTTCGGGCTGGGCTTCGCACTGCCGCTGGCGGCCTGTTTCGCCCTGATCGCCGCCAGCGCTGCGCTCAACGCCCTGTTGCCGGTCTTTGTCTCCACCCAGCGCCTGGCGCGCGACGGCGAGGCGTTCGCCCAGCTGGCCTTTGACCTCATTCAGCTGATGGCGCTGCTGGCGCTCACCGGCGGGCTGTCCAATCCGTTTGCGGTGATGATTGTGGGGCCGGTGGTGATCTCGGTGGCGGCCCTGCCGCCGCGCTGGTGGCTGGCGCTGGGCGCGCTGGCGCTGGCGGGCGCCACGGCCCTGGGGGTCTGGCATCTGCCCATGCCCTGGATTCCCGGAGAGGCGTTCGCCCTGCCGCCGCTCTACATGGCCGCCACAGGTCTGGCGCTGGTGATCGCCATCGCGTTCACCGCCATCTATGCCTGGCGCGTGGCGGGCGAGGCGCGGCGCATGGGCGCGGCGCTGGCCGCCACGCAAGGCGTGCTGGCGCGTGAGCAACGCCTGTCGGCGCTGGGCGCCCTGGCCGCCGCCGCCGCCCATGAGCTGGGCACGCCATTGGCGACCATCCAGCTCACCGCCAAGGAAATGCTGCGCGCCGCCACCGACCCGGACCTGAAAGAAGACGCCGAGCTGCTGGTGTCCCAGGCCCGGCGCTGCCGCGAAATTCTCCAGCGCCTGTCCCAGATGCGCGATGCGGGCGACCGCATGCATGACCGGGTGGGTCTGAGTGAAGCCATGGAGGAGGCCGCCGCGCCGTTGCAGGGCGTGGGCGCGCCCATCTCGGTGCGCCTGTCCGCCCCCGTGGACGAGGCGCGCGCGCCGGTGCTGCGCCGCCGGGTGGAGCTGATCTATGCGCTGGGAAACTTCATCGAGAACGCGGTGGATTTCGCTGAGACCCGCGTCATCGTCACCGGCGCCTGGACCGCGCGCCATGTCACCTTCACCGTGGAGGATGACGGGCCGGGCTTTCCGCCGGACATTCTGGCCAAGCTGGGCGAGCCGTATGTCACCACAAGACGCGCCGAGCCGGGTCATGGCGGGCTGGGGCTGGGCGTGTTCATCGCCATGACCCTGACCCAGCGCGTGCACGGCAAGGTGACCTTGTCCAACGCGCCCGGTGGCGGCGCGCGGGTGGAGATCACCGTGCCGCGCAGCGGTCTGGAGAGCGAGGACTGAGTCTCGTGCGCGGCGCGCGTCATGCGGCGTTTTCACCCTCAAGCCTTCGAAATCGGGTGCGCATCGTCTAGTTATGGGTCACAACATCTGTGTTTTGACCGGAGACTCACACGCCATGTCCGATCTGGTATTGCCGGACGACGCCACTTTGCTGCTCGTCGATGACGACGCGCCCTTCCTCAACCGGCTGAGCCGCGCCATGACCGCGCGCGGGTTCGACGTGACGGCGGTGGCCTCCGTCGCCGAGGCCAAGGCCCGCGCCCGCAGCGCCCCGCCCGCTTTCGCCGTGGTGGATCTGCGCCTGGAGGATGGCGACGGGCTGGATGTGGTGCGCACGCTCTATGCCGAGCGCCCCGACTGCCGCGTGGTGATGCTCACCGGCTATGGCAATATCGCCACCGCCGTGGCGGCGGTGAAATCGGGGGCGGTGGACTATCTGTCCAAACCCGCCGACGCCGACGATGTGGTCAAGGCGCTGCTGGCCCTGCCCGACGCCAAGCCCGAACCGCCGGAAAACCCGATGAGCGCCGACCGCGTGCGCTGGGAGCATATCCAGCGCGTGTTCGAGCTGTGCAATCACAATGTCTCCGAAACCGCCCGCCGCCTGAACATGCACCGCCGCACCCTGCAGCGGATACTGGCCAAGCGCGCGCCGAGATAGCGGGGCGCGCGCCATGCGCGGCCCGATTGCCGGAAAGTCGCAGATGCGGCTAGCCTGACCCGGCCATTGCCGGGGGACGCTGCATGAGCCTTATCGCCGCCTATTTCGAGGCCATTGCCGCCACCTACAGAGGCGGGCAGGCGACCGAGCACAGCTACCGCCCGGCCCTCTATGAACTTTTCAACAGCCTCAGCGAAAAAATCACGCTCATCAACGAGCCGAAACGCGGCTCATTTGGCGCGCCGGATTTTGTTTTCATGGACGGCGATGTCGAGGTCGGTCATTGCGAGGCGAAGGATGTCGGTGTCGAGCTGAAATCGCTCAAAGGCTACAGTGTCGAGCAGAAGCAGCGCTATCTCAAAGCCTTGCCCAATCTGATTTATACGAACGGCATTGACTTTGAGTTCTACAAAGAAGCTGAGCTGGTCCGTTCCATTTCCATTGGCGAGATGCTGATGGGCCTGCACCCGAAGCCCGAAACATTTGGCGCTCTGGAGGCGCAGCTCAAAGACTTCGTCGCCCAGACGCCGCGCACCATCACCAGCTCCAAACGTCTTGCCGAGCTGATGGCGGCCAAGGCGGTGCTGATCAAGGACGTGATGGGCCGGGCGCTGGTAGAGGACCTGAAACGGAAGTCCAACACCGAACTTGTATCGCAATTTCAGTCATTCCGGGAAGTGCTAATACATGACATCACACCGGCGGACTTTGCTGATATCTATGCTGAAACAATCGCCTACGGCCTGTTCGCGGCGCGCTTGCACGACCAGACGCTGGACACGTTTAGCCGGCAAGAGGCGCTCGAGCTTCTGCCGAAATCCAACCCCTTCCTGCGCAAGCTGTTCAGCTATATCGCCGGGCCAGACTTGGATGATCGGATAAAGTGGTTCATCGACAGCCTTACCCGGATATTTCTGGCGTCCAATCTTGCAGAGATCATGGCCGATTTCGGCCAGCTGACCGGACAGAACGATCCCTTCCTGCACTTCTACGAAACGTTTCTGGCCGCCTACAACCCGGCCAAGCGCAAGGCCAGAGGTGTCTGGTACACGCCAGAGCCCGTGGTCAATTTCATCGTGCGCGCCGTGGACGAGGTGCTCAAGACCGAGTTCGGCCTGCCCGATGGCCTGGCCGACACCTCAAAGATCACCATCGATTTCGACACCGGCCAGACGGACAAGGAGAGCAAGCCCGTCACCGAAAAGCGCGAGGTTCACCGGGTCCAGATTCTTGATCCCGCCACCGGCACCGGCACGTTTCTGGCCGAGGTGATCAAGCAGATCGAAAATCGGGTGAAGGCCTCCGCCCCCGGCCACTGGTCATCCTATGTGGAGGCCGAGCTGATCCCGCGCATTCACGGGTTCGAGCTTTTGATGGCTAGCTACGCCATGTGCCACATGAAGCTGGACATGATCCTGACCGATATGGGTTATCGGCCTACCGGCAAGGAAAAGCGCTTTTCGGTCTATCTCACCAACTCGCTGGAAGAGGGTGATCCTATAAATCATCCTTTGCCATTCGCCCAATGGCTGTCGGACGAAGCCAGGGGAGCCAATGAGATCAAGCGCGACATGCCCATCATGTGCGTGATCGGCAACCCGCCCTATTCGGGCATTTCGCAGAATATGGGGCCTTGGATCAGCGGGCTGATCGACGATTACAAATATGTCGATGGAAAGCATTTCGGGGAACGAAAGCACTGGCTGCACGATGATTATGTGAAATTCCTGCGTTTCGCAGAGCACATGATCGAAAAGAATGGCGAGGGCGTGCTCGGCTTCATCACCAATCACGGCTATCTGGATAACCCCACCTTCCGGGGCATGCGCTGGCATTTGCTGAACACGTTTGATTCCATTTACGTGCTCGATCTGCACGGCAACGCCAAGAAGAAGGAAGTCTCGCCCGACGGTTCGGCGGACAAGAACGTGTTCGACATCCAGCAGGGCGTGGCGATCATCATCGCCGTGAAGAAGATGCAGGCGGGTAAGGACAAGCCGCTCGCCAGCGTGTTCCACGGCGATCTGTGGGGAACCCGTAATGAGAAGTATGACGCGCTGACGAGTTTAGGCAGAGTGAGCGCGGTTTTCAAATCCATTGAAACACCAGCGCCTTTATTCATGTTCGGAGAGCGTGATCATCGATTGATGGAGGTATATGAAAGCAGCTTTTCGATAGTGGATTTAATGCCAACCTACGTAGCCGGTATAGTTACTGCAAAAGACAGTTTGGTTGTTGGCTTGGATAGGCCAGATCTTGAACATAAAATAGCAAAATTTGCTGACCCGAGCAAAACTGATGCTCAGGTGCGCTCAGAGTTTTTTCAGGGTAAAAAGGCAGGCAAGTACCCACCCGGGGATTCAAGATGCTGGAAGTTGCCTGCGGCCCGGATTGCTCTTCAGGGTAGTGAGTGGCGCTCTGACATCTCGGCTATCGATTATAGACCTTTCGATACGCGGGCGATTTTATATCGACCAGATATGGTGGATTGGGGTAGATTCGAATTCATGAAGAGCGTTCTCAACAAGGACAACATATCAATCGTATTTAATAAAAGAATTGAACAAAATAGAGGCTATTCAGATGTTTTTGTTTTTGACAAAATGATCCAGCACCATTCTCTATCATTGAAGGAGGTAAATTATATCGCTCCCCTCTACCTCTACCCCGAAGAAGACTCCCTCGATCAAACCCGCCGGGTCAATTTCGATCCGAAAATCTGGCGCAAGATTCGCGAGCTGGCCAAAGGCGCCGCCCGCGGCGAGCCCGATGAAATCGCGATTTTCGATTACATCTATGGCGTGCTGCACAGCCCCGATTACCGCGAGACCTTCGCCGAGTTTCTGAAAACCGACTTCCCGCGCATCCCCTGGCCCGCCTCGCCGGACGTGTTCTGGCATGTCAGCGACAAGGGCGGGGCGCTGCGCCGCCTCCACCTGATGGAGCCGGACGCCGTGGGCGCGGCGCCCTACCCGTTCACGGGCGAGTGTGACGGCGTGGTGGACAAGCCGCACTTCGACGCCGGGTCGGTCTGGATCAATGGCGGGCAGCGCTTTGAGGGCGTGCCGGAGATTGCGTGGCAATTCTACATAGGCGGCTACCAGCCGGCGCAGAAATGGCTGAAAGACCGCAAGGGCCGCGCGCTCTCCTTCGCCGACATCCAGCATTACCAGCGCATCATCAAAGTGCTCAGCGAGACCCACCGCATCATGGGCGAAATCGAACTGCCCCTGCCGGGCGCGGCGTGACGGCCCTCGTCTGAGCCCCTGACCGGGCGCCGGAACGGCGGGAAAAAGGGCTTCTCGATGCCTTTGACACGTAAACCGCGCCCACGGACACATGAGCGGCGCCGGATGACCCCGTAACGGGCGCACACGACCCCTCAGACGGCCGGTTTGACTCCCGAAAACGCGCTTTTGAGCGGGTGCGGCGCGCGCTTGTCCCGGGATAGCCGCGCCCGGCGCGTGGGCGGCTATCCCCGCAATAGTCAGACTTGAACGCAGGGACAGGGTGGCCTGCGGCTGATTAAAGCGCGCGCAGCGCCCTTTCCGCTGCGCAGCGGGCGAAGCGCAGGGTCAGGGCCTTGCGCCGGGCCGGGGCGAGGGTGTGGACCGGGCTGTCGCGCACCACCGCGCCGCCGAAGGGATCGGCGATGACAAGCCCGCAGGCTTCAGGCAGGATCGAGGCTGGAAATCGTTCAGATACAGCGAAGTAGAACCGGTCGCACCAGGCGAAATAGTCGGGATATTTGGCGTCGGCGCGAAAATCGGCCGGGCCTGATTTGATCTCCACGATCACGATCTCGCCCTTGCGGCCCAGCCCGGCCAGATCGGCCCGGCGCCCGCACGGCAGGGTGAATTCCGCGATCGCCGCTACCCCCAGAGCGGCCAGCAGGCGCGCCGCGCCCCGGGCCAGGGCGCGGGCGTCGTCAATGGCCGGATTATCGGCCCGCGCCAAAGCGTTACGGGCGCGCGCCTCGGCGCTGTCCTGGGTGTCGGTCAAGGCCATGCCCGCCATCATGTTCACCTTTTATTCGCAGCGCAAGTGGAAAAAACCACCTCGACACCGGCCCGCCGCGCCCTTACCTGCCTTGGCATGACACACGCCGATGACCCCGCCGTCCTGACAGGATCCGCCGCCCGCTTCGCCCCGGCCTGCGCGCCCTCGGGCGAGGATTTCCTGGCCATCGCCGAGGACGCGTTTGCCGGCCTGCCCGAAGGCTTCCGGACGATGTGCGCCAATATGGTCATCCAGGTGACTGATTTTGCAGACGAAGAGACGCTGAAGCATTTCGGCATGGAGAGCCCGTACGAGCTGACCGGCCTGTATCACGGCGTTGACCTGACCCATAAGTCCATCGCCGACCCCATGGGCGGGCCAGACCATGTCTTCCTCTACCGCCTGCCCATTCTGATGGAATGGTGCGAGCGCGGCGACGTTACCTTGCGCGAACTGATCGCCCATGTGCTGGTGCATGAGATCGGCCACCATTTCGGCTTGTCGGACGAGGCGATGCACGCCATTGAAGACGCGGCGGATTGATCGCGGTTCAGTCCGCAATCACCGCCCGGGCCATGCCGCCGGGCTCGCGGCCGGGCGGCGCCAACGACCCGGCCATGAAATTGCTTTGTCTCAGCGTCCGTCAACGCCGCCTTTACCGATGCGGGTGCAAACTGGTCTCAGGTGAAGGAGACCAGCCATGACCATGATCGGCGATCTCACAATCATGGTGGTGGCGATCATCATGGTGGGCGTGTTCTGGGGCGCCACCCGCAAGATGGCGCGCCTGCATATCGGCCCGCGCCTGATCGCCATCGGCCAGCTCGGCGTGGCGATCTCCGCCTTCCTTGACGCCAGCGAACATTTCGCCGGACCGCTGCGTGATGCGCTGGGCGTCACCGTCAGCGAGACCGAGACGGCGGCGTATGTGGGATACACGATCAGCTTTGTCTTTCTGATTGTCGGGTTCCTGCGCTGGATCCCGCTGCTGGGACGCCTCGACAAGGAAGTCGCCGCCCGCACCCAGGCCGAGGCCGGGCTGCAAAGCGCGCTTCAGCGCTCGCGCCAGTTCAATGCCGGGCTCGAGGCGCTGGGCCGCGCCCACATGGTTGAGCACTGGTCCGCCGAGCGCCTGATGGCGGAGGCTACCGAGCGGCTGAGCCGGTTGCTGAGCGCGCGCCGCGTCAGCGTCTGGCGCCTGGATGAGGACGGTCAGGGGCTGACCTGCCTGCACATGTTCGACGCCCAGAGCGGCGCGCTGGCGCCGGGCAAGCGCATCGAGCGGGACCTGAACCCGGCCTATTTCGACTCCATCATGACCGGCCGCACGGTGTGTGTGGAAGACGCCTGGTCCGACCCGGTGACGGCCGCATTCGGGCATGATTATCTGGCGCCGCTCGGTGTGCGCGCCATGCTGGACGCACCGATCCGCACCGGGCGCGGGGTCCGGGGCGTTCTCTGCTGCGAGCATGTGGGCGAGACCCGGGCCTGGACGCCGGAGGAGGTCTCGCTGGCCGCCTCTGTAGCGCAGTATATTGCGGTCTCCGAACTGGCCGATGACGCCGAGACTCTGGCCCAGGAGCTCAAATCCGCCCTGAAGGACGCGCGCAGCGCCAGTGCGGCCAAATCGGCTTTCCTGGCCAACATGTCCCACGAGCTGCGCACGCCGCTCAATGGCGTGCTGGGCATGGCCCAGGCGCTGGCCGGCCCGCATCTGGCGTATTCTGATCAGGAGAAAGTCGGCACGATCATCGAATCCGGCCAGCAATTGCTGGGCGTGCTCAATGACGTGCTGGACCTGTCCAAGATCGAGGCCGGGCGTGTGGATATCACGCCTGAACCGGTCGAGCCGGGCGCGCTGGTCAGCACCACCTGCGATCTGTTCCGCGCCAGTGCGGCGGCCAAGGGCCTCAGTCTCGAGTGTGATCTGGAAACACTACCCACCAGGGTGCGGCTCGATCCGGTGCGGGTACGCCAGTGCCTATCCAACCTGATCGCCAACGCCGTGAAGTTCACCAACCATGGCTCAGTCAGCGTCGCGGCCCGCGCCCAGCCGGCTGGCGCTGATGGCTGGCGCATTGAGGTGGCGGTGACCGATACTGGCCCTGGCATTGCCCCCGACGTTCAGGCCCGCCTGTTCCAGCGCTTCAGCCAGGCCGACAACACCTCCGCCCGCCGTCATGCCGGCGCTGGCCTGGGTCTTGTGATTGCGCGCGAACTGGCGCGCCGCATGGGCGGGGATGTGAGCCTCGACAGCACGCCGGGCGCCGGCGCGCGCTTTGTCTTCTCATTCCTCGCCGCCGCCGATACAGGCGCTCTGACGGCCGATGGCGCACCGTCCGATCATGTTGCCCTGTATGGCGCATCTGTGCTCCTGGTCGATGACAATGCCATCAACCGCATGGTGGCGCGCTCCTTCCTTGAAACCACCGGGGCGGTAGTGACCGAAGCGGAAAGCGGCGGCGCGGCGCTGGATCTCTTCGCGGCGGGCCGCTTTGATCTGGTGCTGCTGGACGCCCACATGCCGGTGATGAGCGGCGAGGAGACATTGCACAGTTTGCGCCGTCTGCCCGGCGGCGACGCCCCGGTGATCGCGCTTACAGCCGACGCCATGCAGGGCGATGAGGAGCGTTATCGCGCCATGGGCATGGATGGCTATGTCGCCAAGCCGATCAGCAAGGATGTGCTGCTCTCTACCTGCGCCCGCCTGGTCGGCTCGGCCCGGGCCGAGACCCGCGCCGCCAGCTAGATCGCGCCTTTACCGGACCCGCCTACCCGGCCTCTCGCGCCGTGCCCGCTTCAATGCGGTAATGCTGGGCGCCGGCGCCGAAGGCGGCGAACAGCGACGCCTCCACCCCGGTCAGCCAGGCCTGCGCCTCCAGCGCCAGGATCGCCTCGGCGAGGCCCTCGCGCCGGGCCGCGTCCAGATGGGCGCAGGCTTCGTCAAAAATCAGCACCGGCGCCGCCCCCAGGCTGCGGCGCACCGCGCCCGCCTGCGCCAGCGCCAGTCCCAGGACCAGCGCTTTCTGCTCGCCGGTGGCGCAATCGGCCGCCGGCTGATCCTTGCTCCGGTGGCGCGCGGCCAGCTCGGTGCGGTGGGGGCCGGTCAGCGCGCGTCCGGCCGCGCCGTCGCGCCGCCTCGCAGATTGCAGGCTGGCGGCGAACCAGTCTTCGGCTTCACCCGCCTTCATGCCTTGCGCCAGGCGCGCCTCCACTACCCCGTCCAGCGCCAGATCGGCCTTGGGAAAGGCGTTGTCGGGCCGGGCGTCGATCTCGGCCTGCAGACGCGCCAGCGCATCAAGGCGCGCGGCCGCCAGCGCAACGCCGTGCTGCGCCATCTCCGCTTCCAGCGCGTCCAGCCAGGCCGGATCCACGCGCACCCCGTCCTCCATACGGTCCAGCAATCGCTGGCGCTCGCGCTGGGCCTTGTCATAGGCGGTGGCCGCTGCGGCGTGATCGGGCGCGCCAGCCAGCACCAGACGGTCCAGGAATTTCAGCCGGTCAGCCCGCGGTCCGGCCCATAGCCGGTCCTCGCGCGGGGTCAGCCAGACCATGGGAACCAGCCGCGCCAGCTCGCCCTGGGTCGCCGCCGCGCCGTCCAGCCGTGTGCGCCGACGGGCAGGGTCTGACGGGTCGGAGCCGGTGGCGAGACTGACCGCCCCGTCGCGGGTCATGGCCTCGGCATAGACCGCCCAGACGGGGGTTGGGCCGTCTGCCGTCTTCATACGCACGGCGTCGGCTCCGGCGGCGCGCACGCCGCGCCCGGGACCCAGAAAGCTGACCGCTTCAACCAGATTGGTCTTGCCTGCCCCGTTGGGGCCGAACAGCGCCACCGGGCGCGCATCCAGCGTCAGATCAAGCGCGGAATAATTACGAAACCCGGTCAGCTTCAGCCGGGTGACCGCCGGACTGCCGGCTGCGGGATGGGGGCCGGGCGCGCCGATCACACCCGCAGCGGCATCAGCACATATTCGGCGTCGGGATCGCCCGAATCCGTCACCCGGGTGGGCGAACCGGAATCGGCGAACTCGAACACGGCCTCATCGCCCTCGATCTGGCCGGCCACGTCCAGGAGATAGCGCGCATTGAAGCCGATGGAGATCGCCTCGGCGCTGTAGTCAGCCGACAATTCCTCGCTGGCCGCGCCGCTTTCGGGATTGTTCACCGTCAGCACCAGCTGGCCATCGGACAGGGCGAGCTTCACCGAGCGGGATTTCTCCTGGCTGATGGTGGCCACCCGGTCCACGGCCTGGGCAAACGGGGCGCGGTCGACGCGCAAAATCTTGTCATTACCGCGCGGAATGACCCGCTCATAGTCGGGGAAGGACCCGTCAATGAGCTTGGACGTCAGCACCGCGGCGCCCAGCTGGAAGCGGATCTTGCCGTCGGACACCGACACATTGACGTCGCCGTCGAGGTCTTCGAGCAGACGGCGCAATTCCTGGATCGGCTTGCGCGGCACGATCACCGCTGGCATGCCTGCGGCCCCGTCAGGCAAATCGGTTTCGGCCAGCGCCAGGCGGTGACCGTCCGTGGCGACGGCGCGCAGGGTCTTGCGGCCATCGCGCTCGGCGGCGTGCATGTGGATGCCGTTGAGATAGTAGCGCGTCTCTTCAGTCGAGATGGCGAAGCGGGTCTTGTCGATCAGCCGCGCCAGCTCTCCCGCCGGACAGGCGAAGCTGACCGCCAGATCCTCGCTGGGCATGACCGGGAAATCGCCCGGCGGCAGGACCGGCAGGTTGAAGCGCGAGCGTCCCGCTGACAGCGTCATGCGCGGGTCTTCCCCGCCCAGCTCCAGCGTCACCTGAGAGCCCTCGGGCAGCTTGCGCGCGATCTCATAAAGCGTGTGGGCGGGCGCGGTGACCGTGCCGGGGCGTTCGGTGCGCGCCTCAGCCTCCTCCACGATCTCCATATCGAGATCGGTGGCGGTGAAGCGCACGAACCCCTCTTCGGCCTTGACCAGCACATTGGACAGGATCGGAATGGTGTTGCGGCGCTCCACCACGGCCTGGACATGTCCGAGCGCTTTGAGCAGGGCCGCACGTTCAATGATCAGCTTCATATCTCGCCTCAATGCCGCAGGGCGAATCGATCAGATGAGAATCGCCTCAATATCAAACCGCACCATAAACCAAAAAAAACCGCAGCAAGAAGGGGCCTCTTGCGTCTGGCGGGATGGAAAAAGCCCCGGCTGCGGTGCAGCCGGGGCTTTCCAGTCAGTTGACGCGTGATTGTGCGCCCTAGTCGTCGTCACCGGACAGTTCGGCGCCGGTCTCCTGATCGAGCACTTTCATCGCCAGCTTGAACTTGCCGCGATCATCCATGCCCATCAGCTTGACCCAGACCTGCTGGCCTTCGGACACCACGTCGGAGGGGTGGTTCACGCGCTCGGACTTCATCTGGGAGACGTGCACCAGCCCGTCCTTGGCCCCGAAGAAGTTCACGAAGGCGCCGAAATCGACCACTTTCACGACCTTGCCCTTGTACACCTTGCCCACTTCGGGCTCGGCGGTCAGGGAGTGGATCCAGTTGCGCGCCGCATCGATGGCGCCCTGGTCCACGGCGGCGATCTTGATCAGGCCCTCATCATTGACGTCCAGCTTGGCGCCGGTTTCTTCAACGATCTGGCGGATCACCTTGCCGCCCGTGCCGATCACGTCACGGATCTTGTCGGTGGGGATCTGCATGGTCTCGATCTTGGGCGCGTGAGCGGCCAGGCCCGCGCGGCTTTCGCCGAGCGCCTTGGTCATCTCGTGCAGGATATGCGAACGCCCGGCTTTCGCCTGTTCCAGCGCGGTGTGCATGATGTCCTGGGTGATGCCTGCGATCTTGATGTCCATCTGCAGCGAGGTGATGCCCATCTCGGTGCCGGCCACCTTGAAGTCCATGTCGCCCAGATGATCTTCGTCACCCAGGATGTCGGACAGTACGGCGATGCCCTCAGGGTCCTTGATCAGGCCCATGGCGATGCCGGACACCGGACGGGTGATCGGCACGCCCGCATCCATCAGGGCCAGCGATCCGCCGCACACCGTCGCCAGGGAGGACGAGCCGTTGGACTCGGTGATCTCCGAAACCAGGCGGATGGTGTAGGGGAATTGCTCGGCGGTCGGCATGACGGCGTGGAGCGCGCGCCAGGCCAGCTTGCCGTGACCAATCTCGCGCCGGCCCGGGGCCAGGCGGAAGCTGGTCTCGCCCACGGAATAGGGCGGGAAGTTGTAGTGCAGCATGAAGCGCTCTTTGTACGTGCCGGTCAGCGCGTCAATGAACTGCTCGTCTTCGCCGGTGCCCAGCGTGGTCACGCAAAGCGCCTGGGTCTCGCCGCGGGTGAACAGCGACGAACCGTGGGTGCGCGGCAGGATGCCCGCTTCCGATACGACCTGGCGGACCTGATCGAGCTTGCGCCCGTCAATGCGCTTGCCGGTCTTGATGATCGACCCGCGCACGACCGAGGCTTCCACGCCCTTCAGCACGTCCTTGAGGACGCTGACGGGCACGCCTTCGGGGCGCTCTTCGCTGGCGGCCAGCGCTTCGAGCACTTTGTTCTTGGCGCCGGAGAGCGCGGTCACGCGCTCGGTCTTGTTGGTGATCGTGTAGGCTTTCTCGATGTCCTTGGCGATCAGCTTGCGGACCTGGGCCTCGACCTCGGAATGATCCTCCGGGACGAAGTTCCACGGGTCCTTGGCCGCGCGCTCGGCCAGGCGGATGATCGCATCGATCACCGGCTGGAAGCTCTCATGGCCGGCCATCACGGCGCCGAGCATGATCTCTTCGGACAATTCCTTGGCTTCGGATTCCACCATCATCACGGCGTCGGCGGTGCCGGCCACGATCAGATCGAGGTCGCTGTCTTCCAGCTCCACAACGCTCGGGTTGATGACGTATTCGCCGTCAATAAAGCCCACGCGCGCAGCGCCGATGGGGCCCAGGAAGGGCAGGCCGGACAGGCACAGGGCGGCCGAAGCCGCGACCATGCCCACCACGTCGGGATCGTTTTCCAGATCGTGGGACAGCACGGTGATCATCACCTGGGTGTCGTTCTTGAAGCCCTTGGGGAAAAGCGGGCGGATCGGCCGGTCGATGAGGCGCGAGGTCAGCGTCTCTTTATCGGTGGGGCGGCCTTCGCGCTTGAAGAAGCCGCCAGGGATCTTGCCGGCGGCGAAGTATTTTTCCTGGTAATTCACGGTGAGCGGGAAGAAATCCATTCCCGGCTTCACGTCTTTCATCGCCACGGCTGTGGCCAGCACGGTGGTCTCGCCATAGGTGGCGAGCACGGCGCCATGGGCCTGGCGCGCCATGCGCCCGGTTTCCAGGGTTAGCGTGCGGCCCTCCTATTCGATCGTTTCGGTCTGTATATCGAACATGATTATGCATTCGTACGTAGGTGAGACCTGCACCGGATTGCACAGGCCTTGAATATGGAAACGCCGGCGCGCCTTGTGGCGGCCGGCGCTCCGTCAGGCCCGCCTAGCGGCGAAGGCCCAGCTTCTGGACGATCGCCGTGTAGCGACCGCGTTCCGTATTCGCGAGATAATCGAGAAGACGGCGGCGCTGCGACACCATTTTCAGGAGGCCGCGGCGCGAGTGGTTGTCTTTCTTGTGGGTCTTGAAGTGCTCGGTCAGGTTCGCAATCCGCTCGGTGAGCACGGCGATCTGGACTTCGGCAGACCCGGTGTCGTTGTCAGTACGGCCATGCTCTTTGATCAGCTCGGCCTTGCGTTCAATCGTAATCGACATCGTCTATCTGGGCTCCTGTTCCCATTGAAACACGCGCACCGGAGACAGCTTCCCCGCGCGCGCCTCGCCGATCGCAACCGCCCGGTCACGCCCCATCGCCACAACGGCCTTCGAATAGTCCTTGCCCCCGATATCGCGGGGGCGTCGAAGGTCGCGTAGCTCTGAAGCTCGCCGGGGAGGCAGCACGATCGGCCGTCCTTGCCTCAACTGAAATGCCTCGTCCTCGGTCACGGCCAGGGCCGGGATGTCGTCCAGCGCGGTCTCGACCGGTCTGAGGGCTTCCAGCGCGGCGCTTCTATGCACCAAATCCTTCAGCGCGTCCAGTGTGACGGCGTTGGCGGCGCTGAACGGCCCCACCTGCATGCGCCGCAGCGCCGCAACATGGCCCTCAGCCCCCAGCGCAGCGGCCAGATCGCGCGCCAGCGCGCGCACATAGGCGCCCTTGCCGCAGCACATCTCGATGACGCACAAATCGCCTGAGGGCGCATCCACCAAGGTGAGGCCGTCAATCCGGATAGGGCGGGCCTTCAGCTCCACGCTCTCGCCGGCGCGCGCCAGATCATAGGCGCGCTCGCCATCCACCTTGATGGCGGAAAATTGCGGCGGCACCTGCTCGATATCGCCGACAAACGCTTCCAGTGCGGCGCGCACGGCCTCGGGAGCGGGGCGCACATCACTCTGCGCGATCACCTCGCCTTCGGCGTCCTGGGTGGTGGTCGACTGGCCCCAGCGCAGGGTGAAGCGATAGATCTTGCCCGCTTCCTGAGCGAACGGCACGGTCTTGGTGGCCTCGCCCAGCGCGATCGGCAGCACGCCCGACGCCAGCGGGTCCAGCGTGCCGGCATGGCCGGCCTTCTGCGCGTTGAACAGGCGGCGCACCACCGACACCGCCTGCGTGGATGTCATGTCCAGCGGCTTGTCCAGCACCACCCAGCCATGAACCGCGTCGCCCTTCTTGCGCCGCCCCATCAGTCCTTCCCCGGACCGGTCAGATCGCGCTTGACGCCCGGCCGGGCCAGCATCTCGGGGACGGCCACCGCGTCATCAAACCGGCGGTCGGCCTCGAAGCGCAGCTTGGGCGTGAAACGCAGCTCGACGCGCCGGCCCAGCTCTTTCTGAAGAAAGCCCGCCGCTTTGTTCAGGGCCGCGGCCACGGCCTCGGGGTCAGCGACGGTCAGGCCGGAGACAAAGATGGTGGCATGGCGCAGATCGGGGCTGACGCGCGCCTCGCTGATGGTCACGGGCACGCCGGACAGCGCGGGCTCGCGCACATGACCTTCCAGCAGAATGTCGGCGACGGCGCGGCGCACAAGTTCGCCCGCACGCAGCTGGCGTTGGGATTGCGCTTTCATTGAACAAAACCTCTCTGCGGCCAGATCCGCCGGGCTTGAACCGGACAGACCCTCTTCGCGTAAGGGTGCGCGGTGTACAGGGGCGGCCGCGCGAAAGCAAGGCGCCCGCATGCGGGCGCAGAACGGTGGGGCGGCGGGTGTGAGGTCAGGCCTCGGGCGTGATCTCGCCGGGCCCCTTTAAATGCTCGATCAGGGCGTCGATGGCGTCGCGCACATCCTGGACGATTTCCGGGGCGGGGGTCATGGCTTCAAGGGCCAGGGCCGCGGCGCGCTCCGGCCCGATCTGCCAGGCGCTGGCCGCGAGCAGGCCGGCTACTGCAATGCCAAGTGCGAGCTTCATGTGCGCCTCCCCAGCCTGCTGCCCGGAAAGCGTAACATTAACGCGATGTAACAAACAAGGCGAAATCAGGGCGGATCAGCCCGCCCGGGTGGCGCCATCCCGGCTGGCGGCCATGGCGGCGCAGGCGCGCGTCAGGGCTTCCAGCGCCTCGCGCACGCTGGTTTCCATGAGGGTGGCGCTGGCTTCCACCCGTGCGGCGGCGTCCGGCAGGGCGGCGGTGGCGGTTTCGATGCGCCCGGCCGCGGCGTCGAACCGGTCGCCCGCTGCGCTGGTAAGCTGTTGTAATTCTTCGCGGAAGGCGCCCAGCGCCTCACGTTCTCGGTCGGCCGCATCGGGGATCGTCCGGGCGATCGCGCGCATCTCGATGCGGAACGCCGCCAGCTCGCCCGTGATATCCGGCGCGCCGGCGCGTACGGGCGGCTCGGTCAGGCTGTCGAGATCAAAAGCCGGGGCTTCAAGGTCAAGGCATGGGCCTGGGCCGGGGCCGGGATCAGGGCTGGGGCCGGCATCGATATCCCAGACATCGTCGGAATCCTCGTCCTCGACGGCTTCAGGCCCGCGCTCGATGAGCCAGACCGTGTCGTCATCGGTTCCAAACAGCAGCACGCCCAGCGCCCGGGCGGTTTCGTGCACGGTTTCGCAAGCGGATTCCGGCGCCGCCAGCGCCCAGGTCAGCGGACCCAGCCGGGCATAGCGTCCACCGTCCGGTTCGCGTTGCGCCAGAAAGCGGGCGGTGAAGCGGTCAATCTGATCGGCCAGCGCGGCGGGATCGGCAGCCGGCGGCGGGCGCAGCTGCATGAGGAAGCCCGCTTCGCCGGGCCCGGCCTCCATATCGTCGATCCCGGCCTCGACCATGAGATAGCTCCTGAAACGCGAATCGCGCGCCTGTCAGGCGCGGCATGCGCGCCACCTGAAACCGGGCCGGCTTAGGGAAGCGTTAAGACGCGGTCTACAGTCCCGTGGAGCCAAACCCGCCCGCGCCGCGCGCGGTCGCGTCCAGCGCATCCACCGGCGCCCAGACGATCTGGGTGACCGGGGCGATGATCATCTGCGCGATCCGCTCGCCGCGGCGCACGATGAAGGGTTCGGGCCCGTGATTGATCAGATTGACCCGGATTTCGCCGCGATAGTCGGCGTCCACCGTGCCGGGCGTGTTGAGGCAGGTCACGGCAAACTTGGCCGCCAGGCCCGAACGCGGACGCACTTGCGCCTCATAGCCGTCAGGCAGCGCGATGCAGAGGCCCGTCGGGATCAGGCGCCATTCGCCCGGGGGTATGGTCACCGGCGCGTCGTCGGCCACGGCGGCGGGCAGGTCCAGCCCTGCCGAACCCGGCGTCTGATAGGCGGGCAGGTCCAGCCCGTCAAAATGATCCAGCGTCCGGACGCGCAGCTGCATGGGGGACATCCTCGTTGAAGGCGCGACTCACGCCGGTTGAAGGCTCCCGACCCATAGCCCGCGCTGAACGGCCCGTCAGCCGTCCTCTTGCGCCTGGTAGTGGCGCGCCAGAGCGGCCTCGCCCGCGTCAAAGCCTTCGAGCACCGCGGTGATCGCGGCCACATCATCCTCGCTCAGATCACCCTCATGGAGCTGCACAGCGTACTCGTTGCCCTCGCGCAAGCTCAACGAGATGACAGTGGCGGCGTCATCCGGCCCCGAGCGTACATACAAGGCCAAGCCGTGATGCAGGAGCTCGAAATCCTTCTCGCGGAATTCCGGCGCGGGCCGCTCGCACAGCACCGCAATGGCGTCATCGGCCACGGGCGGGCGGTCCATAAGCTCGGGCCCGGCGGCGGCCTCGGTGACCGAGTAACCCGCCATCAGGGCGGCTTCGCCCCCGGCGTCAAGGCTGTAGCAGGACGCTGACGCCGCGCCGGTGGCGGCGAGCGACAGGGCGGCGCACGACACAAGAGTTTTCACAGGTTCACAAGGCTCCGATAGCTCATCATTGAAGCTCCAGCCTAACAAGCCCAAAGCGCCGGAGGCAAATCAGGCCGTGAGCACCGCCACGATACGCTGTGCGATCTGGCGCGCGATCTCGGTCTTGGGCGCCTGGCCCAGGCTCTCCTCGCCCTGGGGCGTAATCAGCGTGACGGCGTTGTCCGCGCCGCCCATGGCCGAGCCCGAGACATCATTGGCGATGATCCAGTCACAGCCCTTGCGCATGCGCTTGGCCCGTGCGTGATCGAGGACATCATGGGTCTCGGCGGCAAACCCGATCACCAGGCGCGGACGGACTTGCGGAGCCAGCGCTGCGATGGTCTTGAGGATGTCCGGGTTCTCGGCGAGTTTCAGCGCGCCATGGCCGGACTTGTCGAGTTTCAGCTTGATGGCGGACGGCTCGGCCGGGCGCCAGGCGGCCACAGCCGCGACGGCGATGAACACGTCAGCGGGCAGGGCGTCTTCCACCGCCGCCAGCATCTCGCGCGCGGTCTCCACGCGCACAATGGCGATGCCGGGCGGGTCATTGAGCGCGGTGGGCCCGGATACGAGCGTCACCTCAAACCCCAGCGCCGCCAGCGCCTCGGCCAGCGCATAACCCTGGCGCCCTGACGAGCGGTTGGACAAGAAGCGCACCGGATCAATCGGTTCCAGCGTCGGCCCGGCGGTGAGGACGGCGCGCATCAGGCTTTCAGCGCCTCAAGCACGGCCTTTGCGATGCGCTCGGGCTCGGGCAGGCGCCCGGGGCCGAACTCGCCGCAGGCCATCTCGCCCTCATCCGGGTCCAGCACAGTGACGCCGCGCTCGCGCAGCGTGGCCAGATTGGCCTGGGTCGCCGGGTGCAGCCACATGCGCACATTCATCGCCGGCGCTATCAGCACCGGCTTGTCCGTGGCCAGAAGCGCGGTCGTCGCCAGATCATCGGCCAGCCCATGGGCCGCCTTGGCCATCAGATCGGCGGTGGCGGGGCACACCACAACGAGATCGGCCGAGCGCGACAGCTCGATATGGCCCATCTCCGCCTCGTCGGTCAGGGAGAACAGATCGTCATAGACCTTCTCTCCCGACAGGGCCGCCACGCTCATGGGCGTCACGAAATGATGGCCCGCGCGCGTCAGGATGCAGCGCGACCCCACCCCGGCGCGGCTCAGCACCCGGATCAGCTCCAGCGACTTATAGGCCGCGATGCCGCCGCCAATGATCAGAAGTATGCGCGGGGTTTTCATGCCAGCCTCCTGCTGCAAGTCCATAATACGGACCGCGCCCGGGGTCACGTCCCCGGAGCTTTCACGAAACGCGGATCGCTCACCGTATGATCTTGCGCCCAGCGCGCCAGCGCCGCCTCGTCCAGCGCGCCGCCAGCCAGCGCTTCAAAGCGCTCGGCCAGATCGGTCTGGGTGACGTCGAGGCGCATACCGTTGAGCAAGAGGGTGATCAGGAAGGCCGTGGCGGCCGCGCGCTTGTTGCCGTCCACAAAAGGATGATTGCGCGCAATCCCGTAGGCCAGCGCAGCCGCCGCCTCGCACGGGTGAAGCGGCGGCCCGTAAGCGGCCAGATGATCGGGACGGGCGAAGGTGGAGCGCAACAGGCCTTCATCGCGCAGCTGGAGCGGCGTTCCGGCTGTCTCCGTCAGAATGTCCGCCGTCACCGCCAGAAAGCCGGCATAATCCGGTAAAACCGGCGTGCTCATCCGCCCAGACGTTCCAGCGCGAAGCGGTATTGCGCCAGCGCCTCGCGCCCGGCCTCGACCGTCGCGTCATAGGCCCCGCCGGCGGCCCGGATGGTCACGCAGCCCGGCGATACGCTGATCGAGACGGGCTCCTCGGGCGAAAACCCGGCGGCGTCCAGCGCGCGGCGCGACAGTGTCACGCCATAGCTGTTGCCGGTTTTGCGCAGCTTGCGGGTCTCGGTCACCGATGGCTCGGCGCCGCCTGTTTGGGGCTCGTGTTCGAACGCAGGATTGCCGATTTCACGCATGTCAGACCTCCACATCGGATCTAAGCACAGACGTGCTTACGTGGCAAGGCTCGCATACGCCCAGGCGCCGATGGCGCAGCCCAGAAGCGTGGTGGAGGCGATCGCCAGCATCAGCACCCAGTCGCGGCGCGCCGCCGTTTCCGGCGCGTCGGATTTGAGCCGTTCAGCGGCTTCGGTCAGG
>JAIUMW010000006.1 GCA_022565365.1 Oceanicaulis sp. | reverse complement strand
CGGCTGGTACGGCCACTACATCTCCCAGCGCGACACCCTTGACGCCGCCAGCCAGCCCATGAGCGCCCTGATCAGCGCCGATGCGAGGCCGGAATCGGACATGCCGCGGGCCGCCATGCGCCCTGACGAAATCTGGGCCGGCCTGCCCGGTCCGCGCAGCGCCGGCGCCGTGGTGCTGGAAGCGGGCGCGCCGGTGCATCTGGAGGTGCGCGACGCCTCGGGCCGCATCCTGATCTCGCGCATGCTGGAGGCCGGCGACATCTACCGCGCCCCGGACGAGCCGGGTCTGATGATCTCGGCCAGCGATGCGGGCGCAGTGCTGATCCGCGCCGCCGGCCGTCCCCTGGGCGCGCTGGGTGAGCGCGGCGAGGCGCTGGACAACGCTCCGGTGTCGGAATTCCTGCTCAACGCGCTCAACACGCCTGCAGGCCGCTGACCCCTCGCGCTGACGCCGGATGAGGACTATATCCGGGCTGTAAGCATGAGACATGAACCATCATGGCCGTTGAAGCCCATACCAAGGTGCGCCCCTGGCGCATGATCGACCGGCGCGAGAGCCGGCAGATTCATGTCGGCCCGGTGGCGGTCGGCGGCGGCGCGCCGATCAGCGTGCAGTCCATGACCAACACGCCCACCACGGACGCGCGCGCCACGCTCAACCAGATCGCCCAGCTGGAGGACGCCGACGCCGATATCGTGCGCGTCTCCTGCCCCGACCCGGAAAGCACCGCCGCCTTCCGCACCATTGCGCGCGAATCGCGCGTGCCGCTGGTGGCCGACATTCACTTTCATTACAAGCGCGGCATCGAAGCGGCGGAGGCCGGCGCGGCCTGCCTGCGCATCAATCCGGGCAATATCGGGTCGATGGACCGGGTGCGCGATGTGGTCTCGGCCGCGCGCAATAATGGCTGCTCCATCCGCATCGGCGTGAATGCCGGCTCGCTGGAGCGCCATCTGCTGGAAAAATATGGCGAGCCCTGCCCCGAGGCGATGGTGGAAAGCGCGCTCGACCATGCGCGCATCCTGGAAGACCTCAATTTCCGCGAATACAAGATCTCGGTCAAAGCCTCCGACGTCTTCCTCACCGTCGCCGCCTATCAGATGCTGTCTGAAGCCACCGACGCGCCGCTGCATCTGGGCGTGACGGAAGCCGGCGGGCTACGCACCGGCGGCATCAAGAGCGCCATCGGGCTTGGCAATCTCCTCTGGTCCGGGATTGGCGACACCATCCGGGTCTCGCTCAGCGCCGATCCGGTGCAGGAGATCAAGGTCGGCTACGATATTCTCAAATCGCTGGGCCTGCGCACGCGCGGGGTGAACATCATCTCCTGTCCGTCCTGCGCCCGGCAGGGCTTTGACGTCATCAAGACGGTGGAGGCGCTGGAAGAGCGCCTCGAACACATCTCCGAGCCGATCTCGCTGTCCATCATCGGCTGCGTGGTCAATGGCCCGGGCGAGGCGGCCTATACTGATCTCGGCTTCACCGGCGGCGGCAAGGGCGCAGGCATGCTCTATTTCGCCGGCCAGCAGACCGAAAAAGTCTCCAACGAAGAGATGATCGAGCGCATCGTCGCCGCGGTGGAGGACCAGGCCGAAAAACTGCGCGCCAGCCGCGAGGCGGCGGAAGCGGCGGCGGAGTGAGCGGCGCGGGTCCGCCCTCGCTGTAGGCGAGGCTGGCGCCGCCCGTGTAGCGCTCGCCGCTGCTGGCGTGGACGAGCAGGTGTCAGATATCAGATCGCAGCCCTGTTTTCCCCTCCCCATCAAGGCAGCGCGATCAAACTTGAACCGGAGTTGCCGGATATGGCTGAAGACGGCGCTGTCCGCTCTCCCTCCCCCACCGGGGGAGGGCCGGGGTGGGGGGCATGCAGCTTCAACCACAGACACATCACCCGTCACCGCCGCACACCCCACCCCAACCCTCCCCTCAAGGGGAGGGAAAGATGAGGCGCTTGTCTCATTCCTTCTCGGCCCAGCGATGCGCCTGCCGGCTCCCCCCTGGAAGGCTCTGGGGGTCAAACCTTCCCATCGTTCCATGCTGGAAGATCATGCAAAATGGCTCAGCAAGGATCGAAGGGCAGATGGGGTTGCATTTCACTAACCCACCTGCGATCGAACGCCCCGCTCAACCTTCAACCGCCCCCGCCCTCAAACGCATCCCAGGCCGCCGGCTGCGCATGACGCACAGGGCGCGCAAGGCGCCGGCCCAGCACGGCATCGAGATGTTTCGGGGCAAGGCCATGGCCGGGGCGGACGGACCGCACATCACCCTCGCCCACTACATGCCCCGCCGGCAGGTCGCGGGTGAAGTAGAGCGAGCGGCGGAATTGCAGATTGCCGGCCTCGCTGGCCTTGGCGCCGTACACTGGCTTGCCCAGCGCCGCATGGGCGTCGCGCACGGCTCGGGCGCGGCGCGCAAATTCCGGAGGTTCCAGGGCGAAAGCCGCGTGCGGCCCGCCATCGGCGCGCGCCAGCGTGAAATGCTTTTCAATCACCACTGCGCCCAGCGCCGTCGCGGCGATGGCGGTGACATCATCCAGCGTGTGGTCCGACAGCCCCGCCGGGACGCCGAAGCGGGCGGTCATGTCGGCCAGCGCCGCCAGATGGTAATCATGGGCCGGCGCCGGATAACCGCTGACACAGCGCAAAAGCACGATCCCGCCTGCGCCCGCTGACCGGGCGGCCTCCACGGCGTCTGCGATCTCGCGCTCGCTGGCCATGCCGGTGGAAATGATCAGCGGCTTGCCGGTTTTCGCCGCATAGCGGATCAGCGGCAGGTCGGTGATTTCAAACGAGGCGATCTTGTAGGCCGGAGCGTTGAGGCGCTCCAGCAGGTCCACGGCGCTGGGATCGAAGGGCGAGGAAAAGATCGTAATCGCGCGCTGGCGCGCATGCTCGAACAGGGCGCCATGCCAGTCCCAGGGGGTGGACGCCTCCTGATAGAGATCATGCAGGGTGCGCCCATCCCAGAGGCCGCCCCGTATCGTGAATTCCGGCGCATCGCTTTTGAGCGTGATGGTGTCGGCGGTATAGGTCTGAAGCTTCACCGCATCGGCGCCCGCGTCCGCCGCCGCGTCGATCATGGCGAGCGCCCGGGCGAGCTCGCCCTTGTGATTGCCCGACAGCTCCGCGATCAGATAGGGCGGCGCGCCCGGCCCGATGGCGCGTCCGTCAATGGTGAAGCCTGCGCTCATGACGCCTCTCCAGTATAGCCCAGCTGCGCCAGCACCCCGGCGCGCCGCGCCGCCCAGCTCTGTGATGTGAGGATAAGCTGCACCGCTATCACCGGCCCTTCGGGCGTCTCGCGCGTGATCTCGCCGGCGGGCGCAAACCCGAACATCTCATGCAAAGCGATCACCCGGACATTCTCCACCCGGACCTCACAGTCGAGGGTCTCGACCCCCATCGGTCCGAAGGCCAGCTCCAGGGCCAGCGCCTCCATCCGCCGGCCGGCGCCGCGCGGCGCATCCGGCGCCGCATAGAACGCCCAGCTCGCCTGTTTCGCCCCCGGAGGCCGGAAGACACTCACCACGCCGAGCATGACCCCATCAAGCGCCGCGATGAACATATGGCGGGCCGGATCTGACACATCACGCTCCCACCACGACTCATGTTCGGCCGGTGAGATCTCATGGCGGGTGTACATGGCGGCGCGCACGTCCGGCGCGTTGCGCCAGACGCGCACCGTGTCACGGTCGGCATTGTCCACGCGATGAAGCGCGCCTATCCCCTCAATGGCTATCTCCGGTTGAGGGTGCATCGAGCGTCTCCGCGACCCGGCCCGCGCCCCGCCCGTCCACCAGATCCAGCCCCGGCCGCGCCATGTTGATGCGGTTTTCCGGCGGCGCCACAGCGTCCAGCGCGGGAAGAATCGCTTCGCTCCATTGCGGCGCACGCACATCGCCGATCAGGCGCGCCGCGCCAGACGCATGCAGCGCGCTGGCGGCAAGGCTTTGATTATCAGCCAAAGTCACGATCAGGGCGGGCAGGCCAATGGCGGCGCGCTCCAGCCCCGTCATGCCGCCGGCGCCAATGGCCAGATCCTGCTGCGCCATCAAACCGGCCATATCGCCATGCTGGACCAGCAGCCGCCCGGCCTCGCCGCGGGCCTCCACCTGACCCGCCACCGTGACGAGATGCGGCGCGCCGGATCCCAGCACGACGGTGACCATGAGATCGCCGCGCGCCGCCAACGCGTCCAGTACGGCGCCGGTGGCGTTCGCCGGGTCTGCGGCGCCCATGGCGACCAGCACCTGGCGCAGCGGGCCGGCTTCAGGCAAGACAGGCCGCCCCACCGCAAAGCCCGGACGCAGAAGGGCGTAATCCGGCCCGATCAGTCGGGCGGCGCCGTCCGGAACCCTGCCGTCATAATCGCCCGCCGCGCGGCCCGGCGCCTGGTCCAGCAACAGGGCGCAGTCATGCTTGCGATCCGCCAGATCATCGATCGCCATGACCCGCCATCCCGGCGGGCAGGCGGCGCGCTGGAACGCGGCGTCCAGCCCGTAATGATCCACAATCAGCCAGACCGCCTCATCGCCTTTCAGACAGGCGCGCGCGGTTTGCGGGCGGTCATCGCTGAGGCGATGAAGGTCAAAGCCCGCCGCCGTGACCCGGTCCAGCCCGGCGCCGGGCTGCTCCCGGCACAGAAACTCTATCCCCCAGCCGCGCGCGCTGAGCGCCTGCGCCAGCGTCAGGCAGCGCATCAGATGTCCGCCGCCCAGCGCCGCACCGGCATCGCAGCGGAACGCGGCGCGCCTCATGAGCCG
The DNA here is from genome assembly GCA_022565365.1 of Oceanicaulis sp. Taxonomy (GTDB): domain Bacteria; phylum Pseudomonadota; class Alphaproteobacteria; order Caulobacterales; family Maricaulaceae; genus Oceanicaulis. Next base: position 31,809 of record JAIUMW010000006.1, on the reverse strand, counting down.
TCCAGCCCCAGCGCGCGGAACATCAGCTCGGCGCGCTCCCAGTCGTCGGGCGTATCGATATCCCAGACCCGGCTGGGCGGCAGCACCACAGGGTGCGCGCGCGGCGTAAACACGGGCCGCCGCTCCAGCCAGGCGGCGCGCACGCCCCAATAGAACTGGGCGGCGTCGTGATAGGCCTCTTCAAGATCCTGACTGCGGGTATGGAACTGGCCGGGATCAAACATCTCGCAGCCGCCATTGTCAGTAACCCGGAAGGCGCGCTGGATCGGGAAGCCGTATCGCGCGGCGGAAAACACGTAATCCACGCCGTCCGCCGTGATCAGGCCTGCACTGGCGCGCAGATCCTCCGCCTTGAGGAAGGGCGCAGTGGCGAACAGGCAGCACACATGCTCATGGCGCTCGCCCGCGCCCTCCAGCGTCTCGATGGCGTGGCCGATGACATCAATGACCGGCGTACGGTCGTCGGACAAATGGTCAGGCCGCACAAAGGGGGTCTGCGCGCCACATTCACGGGCCAGCGCGGCGACATCAGGGTCATCTGTGGAGACAATGATGCGCTCGAAACAGCCCGACTCCAGCGCCGCCCGGATCGGCCAGGCGATCATGGGCCGGCCGCAGAAATCGGCGGCGTTCTTGCGCGGAATGCGCTTGCTGCCGCCTCGTGCGGGGATGACCGCCAACGCCATGGGCCTCAACCTGTCCAGATCACTATCCCGTTCACATCGTGAGTCCCGCCACCAAAGGGTTAACGCGCTGCCTCCGGCGCCGGCGGACAGGCGGACGACGCCCCCGATTCCAGCCTGGACATCAACGTAGCCGGCAAAACATGACCGCCCGGCCAGCCAGCATCCACCCCGGCATCGCGCAGATGTCCCGCCAGCCAGACATTGCAGGTATTGAACAGATGATAGGACGAGCGCGCCTCGAAAAACGCGCTGCCGCGCGGGTCAAGACCGGGTCCGGCGACCATCGCGCCGTCATCTCCATCGCGCTGAAACTCGGCCTCGATGGCCTCCACAAGGCTGGCCAGGCCGGCCTGCGACACCGCGACATCCACATGGTCCTGCAGATAGGCCGCGCGCGGATCGCGGGTCAGCCCGGCGGCATGGATGAGCGAGCCTGTGGGCCAGGCGATGGCGGTGACCGCGCTGGCCGGTCCCAGCGGCCCTGGATAGGCGCGCACATCGCCCCAGCCTATGGCGAACCAGTCCGCTTCAGGAAATTCGCTCCTCAGCACGCTGTCCGGCGCAAACGCTTCTGCAGGCAGGTAAAATCCGGCATGCCAGCCATTGGAGCTGACGCCGATCAGGGCGCAATCATCCGCCTGAGGCGGCGGTGCGATGGTCCGGGAAGGGCCGGCGCAGGCGGCCAGCATCATCAGGCAGGCGAGCCCGGCGATACGGGCGAAATGGGGGGGATAAAAGCATCTGATCATCAGGCGCCTTTCATCTGCGGCGTCGACCCCTTATATTGAGGGTGTCCGCTTCGGCGGTCTATGGCGATAAACGCGCGTGTAATAACCAGACCGGACCCGGGTGCGAATCCCGGCGGCTCCACCAAATTCCCGCTCATTGGCGCGGCGTGAGGGGCCGACTAGCATCGACGGATGGCTAAAGGCGTAGCTTTCGCCCGAATGGGCTTCGTTACCAGCCCACTCAAAGTAGTTGCCAATGACAACTATGCTGAAGAGGTGGCTCTCGCTGCATAGCAGCGCGGGTATCTCGCACTTAAGTCCTGATCTCTAGCAAGGTCAGGCGGGGTTCGGGGGGCGCCTGGCAACAGAAGCCCCCCACTTTCATTTCATCACCGCGCCTCGATCTTCAGCGGCATCCCGCCCTTGGGCCGCAGCGTGACCTGCATGACCGGCTCCACCTCGCCGTGGGCGGGGGTGATGCGGGTGCGCGAGACGATCAGGGACAGGACGATCGCGGCCTCCTGCAGCGCGAACTGCGCCCCGATACAGGCGCGCGGACCGCCGCCGAAGGCCAGGAACTGATAGCGGTCGCGCGGTCGGCGCTCCGGGCTCCAGCGGTCCGGATCGAAGTGATCGGGATGCTCCCACAGCGTCTTGTGCCGGTGCAGGCAGTAGAAGGCGAGCAGCGCCACATCGCCCTTGCGCACCGGATGGCCGCAAATCTCGGTATCGGTCACGGCCCGCCGCCCCAGGATCGGCGCAGGCGGAAAGAGGCGCATGGATTCTTCAATCACCTGACGCGCCAGGACAAGCTGCGGCACGGCTTCAGCGTCCGGCTCGCCGGCGCCGAACACGGCGTCGGCTTCCGCGCGCAGGGCGTCCTGACAGGCCTCGTCGTGGGAGATCAGGTACAGCGCCCAGGTCAGGGCGATGGCGGTGGTCTCGTGGCCGGCGGCGATGAAGGTCATGAGCGTGTCGCGGATATCCCGGTCGGACAGCGCCGCGCCGGTTTCCTCATCCCGCGCCGACAAAAGCAGGCCCAGCAAATCCTCACCTGGATCGTCCAGCGCGCGGCGCCGGGCGATCTGGCCGTCTGCGGCGGCGCGGAACACCTTGCGGGCGCGGCGTGCGCCCGGCCCCATCAGGCGCGGCGCCCATTCCGGCGACGGCGCCAGATCGGAATAGCGCATGCGCCCGATTTCCTCGAGCAGCACCTCGATGGCGGCGCGCACCTCAAAGCGGTCAAAGCCCTCCACATCAGAGAACAGCGCCCGCTCGATCACCGAAAACGTCGTGTCATTCATGACCGCGTGCACGTCCGCCGGACCGTCAGCGGCCAGCAGCGTCTCCACCGCGTCGCTTCCGGCGCCCGCCATGATGGGCACGAAGCGGTCGATGCGGCGCTTCAGGAAGGCCGGCTGCAGAATCCTGCGCTGACGCCGCCAGCTTTCACCGTGGGCCGTGAGGATGGAATCGCCCAGGATCGGCGTCAGCATGCGCAATATGAGCGGCGATTTGCGCCAGGCGTGAAAATTGTCCTGCAGTATGGATTTCATCTCGGCCGGGCCGGACACTTCGTGCACCTTGCGCCCCAGATATGGGCCGGTCAGGCGCGTGGTCTCGAACAGGGCTTCAGGCAGGATGGCCATGGGGTTGCGGCGCATCAGCCGGGCCGTCTCCATCAGGCTGGTCGGCGCGGTGAGGCCCGGCGAACGGGCGGGGCTGAACAGCGCTTGAGGCGGTCTGGCGAGGTCTGCAGGCGGCGTCATCGGAGCTTCCCTCTGGCCAGCATGCAACCGGACTAGCATGCGGCGGGTCCTGCAACCAAGGCGAGCCCGGGTGCTTTGAGGCGCCCGCGCGCAATTGACGCGCGCGGGGACTGAGCTAGGCTCGACCAAGAAGAGTCCAGCGGGGCTGGAGAAGGGCGGCAGGGGCGTGAGCAAGGATCTGATGCATTACGCCCAGCTGGCGCAAGATGCGCTGCGCGGGGTCGTGCGCAAGGCTCTGGAGCGCGCGGCCGGGCCTGGCGGCCTGCCGGGCGCGCATCATTTCTACATCACCTTCCGCACCGATGATCCGGCCTGCGATATCGATGAAAGCCTGGTCAAAGCCTACCCTGAGTAAATGACCGTGGTGCTGGAGCACCAGTTCTGGGACCTGTCCAGCGACGATGAGGGCTGGGAAGTCACCTTGCGCTTTTCCGGCGTGCCCAAATACATGCGCGTGCCCTGGCGCGCGGTGACCCGCTTTCATGATCCCAGTGTCGGCTTCCGGCTGCATTTTGACTATGTGTCGCCGGGACCGGGCGAGATTGCGCGCGCGGCCAGCGACACTGCCCCCCCCGGCGGCGAAAGCACGGTGGTCAGTCTCGACACCTTCCGGAAAAAAGAGTGAGCGCCGCGCCAGACCCGGCTGCGCGCTTCATCGCGCTGTTTTCCGACCCGGCCCACATCCCGGCCGTGTCGAAGCATTTCGGATTTGAGCGGATCGGGCTCGACCCTCAGGCCCAGAGCGTGGAGGCCTGGTTCGCCGCCCGGCCTGAGTTTCTCAATCCCAACGGCTCGGTCCAGGGCGGCATCGTCACAGGGTTTCTGGACGAGGCGATGAGCGCAGCGGCCTTCATGTCCACTGATCTCAAAGCCGCCGTGCCGACACTGGAAATGAAAACCAGCTTCCTGCGCCCGCTGACCACTGCGCGCGCCCGCGCACTGGGCCAGGTGGCGCGCATGGGATCATCCGTGGCGTTTCTGGAAGGCCGGCTGTGGAATGAGGATGGCGTTCTGTGCGCCACGGCCACGGCGACAGCCGCGATCCGCCCGTTCTGAGGTCCGGCCTTCAGCAGGCCGCGCCTCAGGCCGTCACATCGAGAATTTTACCCACCATGTCGCTGGCCGTCCGGATGGACGTGGCCGCAGCCGCAGCCTGATGGTGCGCGCGGATCATTTCGATGCGGGCAGAAATAATATCGTCGCTCCAGCCGTTTTGGCGCGGTTTGCCATCCGTGGGGGCGAGCCCGTTGCGCACAGTGAGGTCAGCCGCCGCATTCATGCGCGCACTGGCCTGATTGAAGGCCTGAAGGCCGGTGGCGAGGACGGGTGTCATGGGAAGGATCATGACGGCTTGGGCATGCCAGCGCACGCATCATTTGGCGTGAGGGTTACCGTCCGGTGACCGATGCGCGGCGATTAACGATGTGACAATGAAGTTTAACGCAGCCTAGTCTGGTAATGGGTATGCGTGCTGATTCGCGCAGCAGGAGCAGCGCGGCGGAGAAAGACGCAACGGACATGAAGGCTCGCCTCAGCGACATTCTGGTCGTGCTGACCTACGCCATGGTGGCGGTGGTGGCCGCGCTTGCGTTCCAGCGCTTCGAGCTGATGAGCGCGCAATTGGCGTGGCTGATGGGCGCAGTGGTGTTTCTTATCGCCGGCCAGGTCCACGCCGCCGCCGCGCGCGCCGAGGAGCGCGCCCGTTTCGAGGCCGAGCTCAAATCCCTGCAGCGCGCCAATGCCAGCATGGTGAGCGCGCTGAGCGAGGCGCAGGCCCGGCTCGACACCCTGTCCGGCGGCGCCCGGCCCTCAGCGCCAACGGACGGGGAGACCCATGCGCCGCGGGACGAAGCCCTGGTCGCCCAGATCCTCGCCCGGCTGGACGCCGCCCGCACCGCGCCCGCGTCCACACCCGGCCATGCCGATGTTGATTTTGATGACGACGATGACGATGACGATGCCAGCATCGCGGCCATGGTCCGCGAGGCGCTCGACGCCAACCGGGTGGACCTTTACCTGCAGCCCGTTGTCGGCCTGCCGCAGCGGCGCACCTGTTTCTATGAGGGCTTCACGCGGCTGCGCACCGGCACGGGCGAGGTGGTGGCCCCGGGCGCCTTCCTGGCCGCCGCCGAGAGCGCCGGAATGATCGCCGAGGTGGATAATCTCCTGCTGCTGCGCTGCGTGCAGATCGTGCGGCGCCTGACCAAATCGGACCGGCGGGTCGGCGTGTTCTGCAATGTCTCGATCCGGTCGCTGGCCGACGAGGATTTCTTCCCCGGCTTTCTCGATTTCCTGCGCCGCAACGGTGATCTGGCCGGCGCGCTGATTTTCGAGATGCCCCGCGCGGCGTTTGAGAACCGCTCGGCGATCGCGGCGCGGAACATGGCGCGCCTGGCCGATTACGGCTTCCGCTTCTCGCTCGATCAGGTCAGCGATCTCAATATTGACCTCAACGAGCTGCAGCGCGCCGGGGTGCGCTTTGTGAAAATCCCCGGCGAGCGCCTGGTGGCCGCCCTGCATGGCGGCGAGCCGGTGGCCGGACGCGAGCCCGGCGCCCTGCCGCCTGAAGACATCGCCGGCCTGTTCGCCCGCTATGGCGTGGATCTGGTGGCCGAGAAGATCGAAACCGAGGCCACTGTGGTGGAAGTGCTCGATCTGGATATCGCCTACGCCCAGGGCCATTTGTTCGGCGCCCCTCGGCCGGTGCGCGAAGAGGTGCTGAGCCAGACTGACCAGGATATGCGCCAGACCGGCTAAACCGGCTGGCCAGCCCAGCAGGCAGACGCCATATTCGCATTTATGTCAGCTCGTCCCCCCTCCGCCAGTCACGCCCTCGTGCGCAAGCTCACCTACGCCCATGCGGCGCTGGGCCTGTGCGCCATCGCCGGTTTCCAGGCCGCTCATGGCGCCGAACGCCTGATCTTCGCGGGTCTGCTCGTCGCCGGGATCATCGCCCTTATGGTAGCGGGATTTCTGGTGCGTGAGGTCGGCGGCCAGCCGCCCTATTCGGTAGTGCCGGGATGGCCGGACCGGGCGTTGCGGCTGTTGGCCTTCGTCAGCGTGCTGGCCTTTGGCGTGGTCAGTTATATCGGGCTGGAATACCGCCCGCCCGCCATATGAGCGCCGCGGCCCGCCTGTCCGCGCTGCAGCCTGACTACGATGTGATCCTGTGCGATGTCTGGGGCGTGATCCGCGACGGGCGCGCACTGATGCCAGACGCGCTCGACGCCCTCAAGCGCTTTCGCGCGGCGGGCGGAACGGTCCTCCTTTTGTCCAACTCGCCCCAGCGCCATGACTGGCTGCTCAACCATCTCGCCGAGCTGGGCGCAGACGCCTCAAGCTGGGACGGGGCGGTCACCTCGGGCGATGCGATATTTGAGGAGCTGTCCCGCCGCGCCCCTGGTCCCGCTTACAAGCTGGGCCCCGATTATGATGACGCTCTTTATGAGGGGACAGGGCTCAAGTTCGCGCCCCTGAAAGACGCCGCCTTCATCTCCTGTACCGGTTTGATCGATTTCGAGACCGAGACGCCCGACCAATACCGCGATCTCCTCACCGAGGCGGCGCTGCGCCGTCTGACCATGGTGTGCGCCAATCCCGATATCGTCGTGCAGGTGGGCGGCGCGCTGCGCTATTGCGCGGGCGCGCTGGCGCAGCTCTATGAGACGCTGGGGGGCGCCGTCGTAATGGCCGGCAAGCCGCACCCGCCCATCTATGAGCTCGCCTACCGGCGGCTCGAAGCGCTGGGCATGGAGGCGGACCGCAGCCGCATGCTGGTGATTGGCGACGGGCCGAAAACCGACATCGCCGGGGCCCAGGGCGAAGGGGTGGATGCGCTGTTCATCACCGGCGGGATCACCGGGAAACGCCTGACTGGCGCCTTCGACGCGAGCGCGGCGGCGAACCTGCTGGCCGAAGACGCGCTGTCGGCCCGCTACGCCGCGCCCGCGCTGACCTGGTAATCGCCAAAGACAAAGCCCGGACGCTTGCGCATCCGGGCTTTGTGCAGGCGTGGTGAAAGCCTCCGCCTACTGGACGCGGCGGAAGGCCTCGCATTCCAGGCAGGTGGCGTACACGCCGCGGCGATCATTCATCATATTGATACGCTGCAGCTCTGCGCCGGCTTCGGCCGCGGCCTGGCCGAACGATCCGCCCGGCAACAGGCTTACGCCGTCCAGCGCGCCCGAGACGAAGGACAGGCCGATCATTTTCAGGAACTCCTGGAACGGGTCGCGCTTCTCAACGAATTCCTTCACCCGGAACGCGCCCTCTTCCAGCCCGGCGCGCGCGGCGGCGGCGGCGATAGCGTCGTCATAGCCGCCCAGATGGTCCACCAGGCCGCGGTCATGAGCCTGTGCGCCGGTCCAGATGCGCCCCTGGGCCACGGCGTCGACCTCGTCACGGGTCATGTTGCGGCCCTCACCCACAATGGTCAGGAACTGCTCATACCCCGCCTGGACGGACTGCTGGAGAATGTCGCCCCAGGTGTCGGTCACGCCGCCGAATGGCGAGGGGAAGCGCGCGGACTCGGTCAGCGACACGCCATCTTCGAACACGCCGATTTCGGCCATGGTGTTCTCGAAGGTCGGGATGAAGCCGAAAATGCCGATCGAGCCGGTGATGGTCGTGGGTTCGGCCCAGATTTCATGGGCCGGGGCCGCGATCCAGTAACCGCCCGAGGCCGCCACGCCGCCCATGGAGGCGATGACGATCTTGCCCTGTTCGCGGGCCAGGACGAGCTCTTCACGGATCAGCTCGGACGCAAACGCCGAACCGCCGCCGGAATCGATACGCAGGACAATAGCCTTCACATCGTCATCAAGACGCGCGCGGCGGATGAGATTGGCGTGCATGTCGCCGCCGATCACGCCGCCATCGCCGTCACCTTCGATGATCGTGCCCACAGCATTGATTACGGCGATGACATCGCCACGCCGGGCCGGCTCGGGCCGGCGCGCCTCGACATATTCAAGGAAATTGCTGGACCGGATGCGGTTTTCACCGGCTTCGCGGCCAAAGCGCTCCTCCATCATATTGCGCCAGGCGCCGCGTCCGGACAGGGAGTCCACCAGACCGGCGTCCTCGGCAACGCGGGCGGTGTCGCCGTTGACGCTCGCCATCAGGGCCGGGAAGGTGTCGGCATAGGTTTGCAGGGCGCCGGCCTCGAGGCCGCGCGCCGCCTCCCCACGGGTCTGGTAGGCATCCCAGATATCGCCGCACACATAGCGCGTCGCCTCGGCGGCTTCCGGCGACATGCTATCGTCCAGGAAGGGCTCCAGCGCGGACTTGAACGTACCCACGCGATAGACGTTCACCGTCACGTTCAGCCGGTCCAGCAGCGAGCGGAAGAAGGTGCGGTAGATGGCGTAGCCGTTGACCACAGCGCCGCCCATTTCGTGCATGTGCACTTCGCTGGCGTGGGAGGCGAGCATGTAGCCGCCCATGGAGTAGCTGTCGCCATAGGCGATGATGTCCTTGCCCGCCTCACGGAACGCGGTCATCTCGGCGGCGATGGCGTGCAGCGCCGCCGGCGTGGCGCCGGTCAGGCCGTCAAAATTGACCAGCAGCGCCGTGACCTCTTCGTCTTCAGCGGCCAGGCGCAGGCCTTCAATGACATCGCGCAAGAGGATCTGGTTGGGCGTGCCGCCGCCCAGCAGGGCCGCCGTAAAGGCGTCACCGGGCGAGACCCGGCTCTTCTCCTCCACGATCACGCCGGTGGGCGAGAAGTTCAGAAGGCCGCCTTCGGCCATTTCAAACTCGTCGTCTCCACTGAACATCGCCCCGATCAGGACGATGAGGACGATAAGGATCAGTATCAGACCGAAAACCCGCAGGATTCCGTGCTGGATGTGACCGATCCAGCGCCAGATCCTGGCGGCGATGTTTTCCTTGGCGTGTTCAGACATGCTTCCGGCTCCCAGCAGAATAAAGTTCATCGGACCGTGAACGCTGTTCGCTCAGCTGTCCAGCATTGCAGGCGTTACTTCTCGGACAGGCGAGGCAGGCACAGGAGCGCTCAGCTGATGCGCTCCACCGCCGGCACGGCGCCGCCCAGGGACGGGCTGAGCCGCCACAGGCTTTCCACCTCGCCGGTAAAGTCCCGGGTCAAAATGGTGGACACGCGCACATGGTCGGCCAGCGCGTCCCCCCGGCGCAGGGTGAGGCGCAGATAGCCCTTGTCGCGCACATTATTGTGCAGGATCTCCACATTGCGATCCTCCATCAAGCGGCCGAAATCCACGTCCGGCGCGTTGACCGCCTCATAGGGCGAGGGGCTGGTCACCGAGGTGACGCCGAACTCGGCGCCGAGCCGTTCGCCCGAGGCGAGAAACAAATCATTGTTCCACATATTATGGGTGTCGCCCGTCAGGACGATGAAATCGGCGCCGGCGGCGCGGGCGCGGTCATAGAAGCGCTCGCGGTCCACCGGGAAACCGTCCCAGCTGTCGAGATTCATCGGCACGCCGTGAGCGGTGCGCTGGGCGAACTCCCACTGGAAGCGCGAGGTGAGGCGCATGCCCATGCGCAGCCAGAACGGCGTCTGCGTCATGAAATTCGGCGCTTCCAGCCGGCCCATCAGCACCTGATTGGCGACCACCCGCCAGGGCTTGCCCTCAGCCACAGACGCCGACAGCGTCTGGGAAATGAAGTCCCCCTGGGCGTCACCGATCAGGCGGCGTTCGGGATCGCCCACCACATTCTCACGCCAGTCGCGCACGGCGGCCTGGTGGGCCGGATCGTCGGGATCAGAGCCGACCGGGATCGGGAAGCTGGTGAAATCCAGCTCCGCCGAGCGGGCGGTGAGGCGCGTCTCGATGAATAGCAGGGTGGCCAGATCGCCGATTTCAGCCTTGCCATAGCGGTAGATCAGGGTCTCGCCCTCGCGCACGGGCAGCCAGTCATGATAGGCGCGGATCGCTGCGTCCCGGCGCTCATGCCAGTCGCCTTCAGTCTCGGGATCGTGGTTCTCCGCCCCGTCGACCCAGCTGTCATTGGCGGTCTCGTGATCGTCCCAGATGGGCAGCCAGGCTGCGGCCGCCTTGGCCGCCTGCAGGTCGGGATCGAGGCTGTATTGCGAGTGGCGCCGGGCATAATCCTCTTCCGAATAGAGCTCAGTGACCGGATCAACCACGCGCGACAGGCGCTCGGCGTCGCCCGTGCCATACCCGCCCATGCCATACTCGTAGATGTAATCGCCCAGATGGATCATCAGATCCGCCTCGGCGTTCTCGGCGGCATGGCGGTAGGCGTTGAAGAAACCGCGCGGATAGTTGGAGCACGAGAAGGCCGCGATGCGGTATTCATTGACCCGGCCCACCGGCAGGGTGCGCGTGCGCCCTGTGGGCGAGGTCTGCCCGCTATAGCGGAAGCGGTAATGATGCCAGCGCCCGGGCTCCAGCCCGTCGGCGATGATCTTCACCGGCGTGGCGCCATGGACAGTCAGCACGCCGTCGCGCGGGGCCGCTTCGCCGCTCCAGACAATGTCGTTGAAGTCTGCGTCCGCAGCCATTTCCACAATGACCGGGCCGGGCGCTGCGCCGTCATCAGTGGTGATGGCGGTCCACAGGACCACGCTGTCAGATTTGGGATCGCCGGAGGCGACGCCATGCTTGAACACGCCTTCACGCCGGGGCAGCGGATCAAACTGCGGCAGATCCTCGCCACAGGCGCTGAGCGCGGCGCCCATGCCGGCGGCGCCCAGAAGCGCGCCGCGGCGCGTCAGCTTGAACTTGTTGTCGGCCATGTCACATCCCTCCCCGGATTTCGCGCCGCCAGACTTGCAGGACGGCGCGCAATTGCAAGCATTTAACGTCCGAAATGCAAACGGCCGGCTGCGGGCCCCTCTCCCGCGCCGGCCGTCCGCCCCCTGGGCCTGAAGCCTAGAAGTACGCGCCGATGCGCACGCCGAAGGTGCGCGGCGCGCCGGCGATGAAGGTCGGCAGGCCAAAGGCCGCGCCGGTATTGCCCGCATCAATCAGGTATTGCTCGTCGGTCAGGTTGGCGCCGAAGATTTCGGCGAACCGGCCGCGGTCAGCAGTCTCATAGCGCAGGCGGGCGCGCAGGAGGCCGTAGGAGTCCTGACGCACGCCGACGAATTCCTGATTGTCGTTGTCGAAATAGATGTGCGACTGCCAGGAATAGCTCGGCAGGACGCTCACCTCGCCCCACGACCCGCTGGCCACCGAGACGCGCGCGCCAAGCGAAACGGCATGCTCGGGCGAATAACGGAAACGATTGCCAGCCAGCGCCTGGGGCTGGCCGTTCGTTTCTGAATCGAAGGTGGCCAGGTTATAGGCGTAGGTGAAGAACAGATCGGCCCGGTCGCCGAAGCGGAAATCGCCGTTCAGTTCCAGCCCGTACTGGGTTGCGTTGCCCGCATTGCTCGGCGCGAACGTGCCAGACGTCGGATCAAAGATCGCCGACTGGAAGTCGGTGTATTCAGACCGGAAGATCGAGCCGGACAGGTTGCCCCGATCAAGGCTGATGAAGGCGCCCGCTTCGAGCGATTCCACGATTTCGGCCGGCGCGATGGAGAAGAAGGTCGGCGATCCGGTGTCCAGCGCAATCACGTCGGGGCGGCGGCCGCGCGCATAGCTCGCCCAGGTATTGATGCGGTCATTGAGCTCATAGGCCGCCACGAAGCGCCAGGTCCAGGCGTCGAAGCTGGCGGTCTCGCGCACCGTCGCGCCGTTCGGGGTGGCCGGCAGAACCAGCGTCGGGCCGAAGGTGACGCGGTTGGGGCCCATGGACGTGCCGCCATAGCCCGACGCGATCTTGTCTTCATCGGTGTAGCGCACGCCGGCGGTCAGCGTGAGGCGGTCAGTGACGGCGAAGGAGACGTCAGCGAACACGTCAAAGGCTTCGGTGCGCCCGGCATTGGCCGATTCTTCGGTGTAGTTGGTGCGCAGCGGCACGAAGCCCTGCCCGCCGGAGAGCGCAGCGATCGAGAACGGGAAGGGATTGCGCAGATCGGTGATCGCCGACACCGGCAGGCCGAGCGCGCCGGCCACGACAGCGGGGTCGCCGAACGCGCCGGTGGACACGAAGAAGGCCTGGGCCACGGCTTCATTATAGATGCCCGGGATGCGCTGGGTGTTGGCTTCGTAGAAATAGGTGAAGCCGCCGAACGCGGTGACCGGACCGCCATCATCAAAGGTCAGGCGCATTTCGTGGCTGGTCTGCCGGCCCGACGCGTCCTCGGCGAAGTTCACGAAGTTGAGGCCGGCGCCGATCGGATCGAAGATTTCCACCGACTCATAATCGCGATAACCGGTGATCGTGCTCAGATGCAGCGAATCGGTGAGGTCCCAATCGGTCAGGACGGTCACGCCGCGCACAGTGCGGTCGAGGCCGAGGGGCTGACCGCCTTCAAAACCCGGAATCAGGCGCAGATCAGCGGCGGTGTAGGGCGAGGTATCGAGGCCGGGCGCAGCCAGCACGCCGGACTTGAACGACGTGCCGGGACCGTTGTCTTCCTGCCAGTTGGCGATCACGTGGAAGCTGAAGGTTTCGGTCGGCTCGCCGCTGAACACGGCGCGCACGGCGGCCGTGTCGCGGCCCTGCAGATCCGCGCCATCGCCCCGATTTTCGATATAGCCGTCACGCGCACGCAACACGCCGGCCCGGCGGAAGGCGTAGCCCGCGCCCAGATCGCGGTTCACATGGCCGCCCAGCTCACGATGGTTGAAGTTGCCGTAACCGGCGTAAACGCCGCCATTATTGTCCTGCACGGCCTTGTTCTGGATGATGTTGATGCCGCCGATCAGCGCGCCGCGCCCGAACAGGGTCGGCTGCGGGCCCTTGGCCACTTCCACGCGCTCAATGTCGAACAGCTCCACATAGGAGCCGCGCGAGCGGGTGATGGACAGGCCGTCCTGGAACATCGCCACGCGCGCTTCGGCGTTGGCCGCGCCGCTGTCGGTGGTGATGCCGCGCAAGGAGTAGCCGGTATTGTTCGGGCTCTGCTCCTGGATCACCAGGCCCGGCGTGAACAGGGCGAGGTCTTCCAGATTGCGGATGTCGAGACGGTCGATCAACTCGGCGTCAAAGGCGGTGACGTTGACCGGCACCTCGGCCAGCGACTGGGCGCGGAACTGGGTCGTCACCGTGATGACGTCACGTGTCTCGGCGCGCGGCGCGGTCTCGGCCTCGCTCTGGGCGAGGGCGGGCGCGGCGGAGGCCAGCGCGGCGAGCGCAACACAGGCGGACAGGCGGGACTTGGTGGTCATGGAGATTCCCCTCGAACTGAAATTGCGCGCTGCGTGATGGCAGCCCGCGCTATCCGCCTGCCTAGGCGCGGCGTATGACAACCGCTCGACAGAGCGATGACACGTATTTGACGCGGTGCAGCAATGTGTGGGGTGTGGCCTGTTCGCCACGCTCTGCGCCTTGTACAAGGCGGCTTATGAGCGACGCGCACCCAGACATCCGCACCCTGTCCCCCGAGCCCGAAGCGCTGGGCGAGCGCCTGGACCGCTGGCTGGCGGACCAGTGCCCCGACCTGTCACGCTCGCGCTGCAAGGCGCTGATCGAGGCCGGCGCGCTGCTGGTGGACGGCGCGGCGCTGACCGAAGCCTCCGCCAAGGTGCGCGAGGGCGAATACGTGCTCAGCGTGCCCGAGCCCGAACGCGCCGAGCCCGAACCTGAAGCGATCAAGCTCAAAATTCTCTATGAGGACGCGCACCTCATCGTCCTCAACAAGGCGGCGGGCATGACGGTGCACCCGGCCGCGGGCGCGTGGAGCGGCACGCTGGTTCACGCCCTGTTGCACCATTGCGCGGGCACCCTGTCGGGCATTGGCGGGGTGATGCGCCCGGGGATCGTGCACCGGCTGGACAAGGACACATCCGGCGTAATGGTCGCGGCCAAGAGCGACGAGGCCCATCAGGGCCTGTCCGAACAATTCGCCGCCCATGATGTGGAGCGCGCCTATATCGCGTTCATCCGGGGCGCGCCCAAGCCGCGCGCCGGGCGGATCGAGACGCGGCTCGGTCGTTCGGACCATGACCGCAAGAAGATCGCGGTGCTGCCCGAGTACAGCCAGGCCGGCACGCACGCGATCACCAATTACGAGACGCTGACCGTCTACGGTCAGGTCCCCGGCGCCTCGGTCGGCACGCCCATGGCTGCGCGCGTGGAGTGCCGGCTGGAGACCGGGCGCACTCACCAGATCCGAGTGCATATGGCCCATATCGCCTGCCCGCTTCTGGGCGATCCGCTCTATGGCAAGGGGCGCGGCGGGGTGCTGGCCAAGCTCGATGACGGCAAGGTGTTCCGCGGCTTCCCACGCCAGGCGCTGCATGCCGCCGTGCTGGGTTTCGAGCATCCGGTGACCGGCGAGGCCCACCGCTTCGAAACACCCCTGCCCGCCGACATGGCGGAGCTGGAGGGTTTTCTGAAAACTCTGTGAGGGGTCAGCGCCCGCGGCCGCCCTGTGCGCGCCTGGCGCCCGGCCGAGCGGCGCGCGGATCGCGCTCGAACAGATCGGCGAGCTGGTGGGTGATGGCCCCGGCCAGCTGGTCCACATCCACAATGGTCACAGCCTTGCGGTAATAGCGCGTCACATCATGGCCGATGCCGATGGCCAGAAGCTCTACGTCGGAGCGGGTCTCGATCATCTCGATCACTTCGCGCAGATGCTTTTCCAGATAGGCCGGCGAGTTCGCGGACTGGGTGCCGTCATCCACCGGCGCGCCGTCGGAGATGACCATCAGGATGCGCCGCTGTTCGGGCCGCGTCAGCAGGCGTGAGTGCGCCCACAGCACGGCCTCGCCGTCGATATTCTCTTTCAGCAAGCCATCGCGCAGCATCAGGCCCAGATTGGGCCGCGCCCGGCGCCAGGGCGCGTCGGCGCTTTTGTAAATGATGTGGCGCAGATCATTGAGCCGGCCGGGATGGGGCGGCTTGCCCTTGGCCAGCCAGTCCTCCTTGGAGCGGCCGCCCTTCCAGGCCTTGGTGGTGAAGCCCAGAATCTCGGTCTTCACCCCGCAACGCTCCAGCGTGCGCGCCAGAATGTCGGCGCAGGCCGCCGCCCCCAGGATGGGCCGGCCACGCATGGAGCCTGAATTGTCCAGAAGCAGGGTGACCACCGTATCGCGGAAGGCCATCTCCTGTTCCTGCTTGAAGGAAAGAGGCTGCATGGGGTCCATGATGATGCGCGGCAGGCGCGCCGGGTCCAGCACGCCCTCTTCCTGATCAAACGCCCAGGAACGCTGCTGCTTGGCCATCAGCTTGCGCTGCAGCCGGTTGGCCAGACGGCCTACCGCCGCTTCAAGGCCCTTGAGATGCTGATCGAGATTACGGCGCAGGCGCGTGAGCTCCTCGCCATCGCACAGATCAGACGCGTGAATCACCTCGTCAAAGGCGCGGGTGAACACCTTGTAGGCGTTGGGATCATCGCCCTTGGGCTGGACCCAGTTGGGCCGGGAGGCGTGTTGCGCCTCGCCGGGCTCGTCATCGGCCTCGATGCGGGTCTGGCTGTCCTGGGCGTAGTCAATTTCATCACTGTCCGACGCCGTGCCGCGCGCATCTTCAGGCTGGTCGGCCTCGCCGCTGTCAGGGTCGCTGTCGCCCTCATCCTCGCCGGACTGGGGGTCCTGCTCGACGCCGGAATCGTCGTCGGTCTCGTTGTCCTCGTCCTCGTCGGCCTCTTCACCCAGTTCATCGGTCAGATCGAGATCGCGCAGGACCTGGCGCAGCGCCTCGGCAAAGCGTGTCTGGTCCCCGGCGCTTTCGGCAAGCGCGTCCAGCGCGCCGCCTGCCGCCGCCGCCCCATCCTCGCGCCCGCCCTGCCTCAGGCCGCGTGGCTCCGCCGGGGCGGGGCGCCCGGTAATGCGCTCGCGCACCAGCATGGACACGGCGTCGGCCAGCGGCGCGCTCTGACGGTCTTCGGCCTGGTTCCAGCCCTCGCGCCGGCAGCGTTCGATCAGGGCGGCATCCAGATTGCCCGCCACGCCGCGCATGTCGCGCGCGCCCAGCGCCTCCACCCGGGCCTGCTCGGCGGCGTCATGAATGCGCCGCGCCCGCGCGCCCGGCGGCGCCGTCTGCTGGTGGCGCGCCGTGTCATGCAGCGCCAGCCTCAGCGCCAGCGCATCCGCCTTGCCGCGCAGCCGGGCGGCGTCTTGCGGGGTCAGGGCCTCGGGCGGGTTGGGCAGATGCACCCGGCCCTTGGTCAGGACATCCTTGTCGCCGCCGAATTTCACCTCCAGCTCACGCGCCCCGGACAGGGCGCGCGTGGCGGCGCTGAGGGCGCGGCGGAAGGTTTCGGCGGGACTGTCTTCGCTCATGACGACACCCTTAGCGCCCGCGCGCGCGCTTGCGAACCCGGCGCGGCGCCGCAGCGCATCATCCGCGCGCCAGACCGTAGGCGCCGTGCAGCGCGCGCACCGCCCGCTCCACCAGATCGCCGTCAACCAGGGCGGAGATCTTGATCTCGCTGGTGGCGGCCATGCGCACGCTCACCCCCTCGCGCGCCAGCACGCCATAGAGCGTGCGCGCCACATCGGCCCGGCCGCGCAGCCCCGTGCCCACCACCGACACCTTGGCAAGCCCGGTTTCCGAGCGGATGTCCAGCCCGTCAAAGCGCGCCGCCAGCCCTTCGGCCAGCGCCAGGGCGCGCGGCAGGTCACGTCCGCTGACCGAACATTCCACCACCGCCCCGCCGGCGCGGGCGCGGGCCTGAACAATCATGTCCACGGCCACATCGGCCTCGGCGAAGGCGGCGAACAGGGCTTCAGCCGCCTCCGCGCCGGGGGCGCCATGCAGCGACAGGCGCGCCTGATCGCGCACATAGGCCACGCCCGACACGATGCGCCGTTCGGCCAGGCGCGCCTCCTCAACCACTTCGGTGCCGGCGCTGGCGCCGGGGGCGAGGAAGCTCGATTTCACCCGCAGGGTCACCGCCTTGGCCTTGGCGTATTCCACAGAGCGGGTCTGCAGCACCTTGGCGCCCATGGCCGCCAGCTCCAGCATGGCGTCATGGCTGATGCGCTCCACCCGCGCCGCGTCGGGCGCAATGCGCGGATCGGTGGTGAACACCCCGTCCACATCGGGGTAGATGTCGCATTCAGCCCCCACAGCAGCGGCGACGGCCACGGCGGTCAGGTCCGTCCCGCCCCTTCCCAGCGTGGCCAGGCGTCCATTGACGTCGAGGCCCTGATAGCCCGCCACCACCGGGATGATCCCGGCGGTCATCATGGCGTCCAGCGCCGCGCCGTCGATGGCGGTGATGCGTGCGGCGCCCGGCGGGCCGGCCACCAGGATCGGCAGGCTCCAGCCCATCACCGCGTCGGCTTGCAGCCCCCGGGCTTTCAGCGCCAGCGCCATCAGCGCCGCGCTGGCCTGCTCGCCAGCGCCCAGCACCGTATCGGTCTCTACCTCGCCCAGCCCGCCGCCCAGCGCTTCGGCGAGGCCCAGCAGCCGGTCAGTCTCCCCGGCCATGGCCGAGACCACCACGGCGAGCTGGCGCCCATTTGCGGCTTCATGGGCGACGATGGAGGCTGAATGGGCGATGCGCTCAGGCCCGCCCATGGAGGTGCCGCCGAATTTGACTACCAGACGCGTCATGCCTGCTCCCGCCCGTTACCCATCCCTGGCGCCGGACCGGGACGTAACCGCGCACCCGGCTCGATTCCGGGCGCGCGAGCGCCCATATTGCGACACCTATACGTAAGCGCCCCGCGCGCGCCAACGCCGCACCGGAGTCACCCATGGCCCAGGCCGCCACCCCAGACCGTCTTGAAGCGCCCTCCATCGATCCAGATGAGGTGGAGAAATTCTCGAAAATCGCCGGAGAATGGTGGGATCCGGATTCCAAATTCGCGCCGCTGCACAAATTCAATCCGGCGCGCCTGACCTGGATTCGCGAGCAGCTCAGCGCCCATTACGGGCGCAGCGGCGCGACGCCGCTGGAGGGCCTGAGCTTGCTGGATATCGGCTGCGGCGGCGGGCTGGTCAGCGAGCCCATGGCGCGGCTGGGCGCAAGCGTAACCGGGGTGGACGCGGCGCAGGCCAATATCAAGACGGCCATGGTGCATGCCGAAGAGACCGGGCTGAAAATCGATTACCGCTGGGGCGTCGCCGAGCAATTGCTGGAACAGGGCGGACCGGGCCAGTTCGACGTGGTGCTCAATCTGGAAGTGGTCGAGCATGTGGCCGACCCGGACGCCTTCCTGCGCGATTGCGCGCGGCTGGTGAAGCCGGGCGGGATGATGATCATGGGCACCATCAACCGCACCGCGCGCGCCTTCGCCACGGCGATTTTCGGCGCGGAATACGTGCTGGGCTGGCTGCCGCGCGGCACGCACCGCTTTGACAAGCTGGTACGCCCCGACGAGGCCCGCGCCGCGCTGGAAGCCGAAGGGCTGGACGTGCGCACGCCGGTGGGCGTGAGCTATAACCCGCTCAAAGACCGCTTCTTCATTTCCGGCGATGCCGGGGTGAATTATCTGATGGCGGCGGTGAAGCCCTAGCGCCGCCGGGTGCGGCGGCGGTCGGGGATCACGTCCTCGTCGTCCAGCACGAACAGGCGCGGCTCAAGGCGCATGCCGGTCTGCACATCGCTGAGCAACACTTCGGTCAGGCCGCCCATGGAATCCACCGCGTACCAGCCGGCCAGCTGCAAGGTGTCCGCCGGCAGGGCCG
The DNA here is from genome assembly GCA_022565365.1 of Oceanicaulis sp. Classification (GTDB taxonomy): domain Bacteria; phylum Pseudomonadota; class Alphaproteobacteria; order Caulobacterales; family Maricaulaceae; genus Oceanicaulis. The sequence goes on along the minus strand of JAIUMW010000006.1, from coordinate 12,984 downwards.
GATCGGGATCGTCAAACACCAGGGTCAGACGCACATCGGTTTCGCCATCGGGATCGGTGAGCGAGACATAAAGCCGGCCGCGGCTATGACCGGCATCGGTCACAGCGCCGGTTTCGCTCAGGGCCGGACCGCCGCCCAGCACATAGCGCAGCGGGGTCGAGGCGATGGGCGCGCGGTCAATGGTCTCCAGATCGAAATCGGCAATCGCCACAGTCGAGCCGTCCGCCACCATCAGCACGGGCGTCGGCGCATCATAGGAAAAGCGCGCCCGGCCGGGCTTGCTCAGCGCCACGTCGCCGGTGGTCAGGCTGCCGTCCGGCGCGATCTGCTCGAAGCGTGCGCGCAAGGTGGTCAGGCCCTCAAACCAGGCTTCCGCGCGGGCAACGCTTTGCGCGCGCTGTTCGGCGCCGGCCGCGTTCTCGCCCGACGGCAGGGGCACGATCGCGTCCGCCGACGGGTCGGGCTCGGCGGTATAGACATACGACGCGAACTCGGCGCGCGGCGCGTCCACTGGCGCGCCGATCACCAAAGCGGCGGCGCTGAGGGCGGAGGCGGTCATTAGGGCGGACAGGGTCATGGCATCTTGCCTGATCTGGAGCGGGACGCGGCCGGGTTGCGATAGACTGTTCCCGTCCGCCATGGAACCAAGTTTCATCCCTGATTTTGGCGCGAGAAAGGCGTGCGCATTCATATTGCATGCAGGATGCAGCTGCAGGCATGCGCCCTGAGGCGTCCCGCCGCAGGCTCTGTGCGTGACCGGCCCGGCGCGCTATCTTATTCCGCCATGGAACGCCGCCCGATGTACGAAACCTGGCCTGCCGAGGCCGCACCGCCGCCCTTGGCCGGTGACGATCCTGTTGTGTTCAACGCCGAGGTGCGGCCCAACCGCTCTTTGCCCAATACCGGCTTCTATGTGCTGATGGGCGCCATTGCGCTGGTCAGCTTCACCGCCGGGATCGCCTTCATGATGGCGGGCGCCTGGCCGGTGCTGGGCTTTTTCGGGCTGGACGTGCTGCTGGTCTGGCTGGCCTTCCGCATCTCCTACCGGGACGGGCGGCGGCTGGAGACCATCGAGATCACGCGCCGTGAAATCCGCGTCGGGCGGCGCTATCCCACCGGCCATCAGACCTGGTTCCGCCTGCCCAGCGCCTGGACGCGCGTCGCGCTGGCCGGGACGGGCGAACCCGATGTGCAGGCCCAGCTGACCGCCATGGGCAAGACGCTGATCATCGGGGCGATGCTGTCGCCCAAAGAGCGCGAAAGCCTCGCCGCCGCCGTGGGGGAGGCGCTGGATAAAGCGCGGCGGTCTGACGCCGGTCCATCCGCGCAAGAATCAGGTGGCGGCGCCCTCGCCTGACGGGCAGTTTGCCGCCATGAGCGATTCCCAAGCCCTCTCCCGCGCAGACGCCCCCGCCCCGCTGGACGAGCGCGCCCGCGATTATCCGCGCATTGTCGCCGCGCTGGATTTCCTGAGCGCCCACTGGCGCGACCAGCCCGACCTGAACGCCGCCGCCGCGGCGGCCGGCCTGTCGCCCAGCCATTTCCAGCGCGTCTTCACCCGCTGGACCGGGGCGAGCCCCAAACGCTTTGTCCAGGCGCTGACCCATGCCAGCGCCCGGCGCCTGCTGGTGGACGGGGCGAGCGTGCTGGACGCGGCGCTTGAGACCGGCCTGTCCGGTCCCTCGCGCCTGCATGACGTGTTCATCGCCGAGGAAGCCGTGACACCGGGCGAGGCGAAAGCGGGCGGGACCGGCATCGATTTTCGCTGGGGCGAGGCGCTGACGCCGTTCGGGACAGGCGTGTTTCTCATCGCGCCGCGCGGCCTCTCGGCGCTGGCCTTCGCGGCGCCAGACAGAACCGATGACGCGCTTGCCGATCTGACGGCGCGCTATCCCGGCGCGCGGTTCGAGCGAGACGACGCGCTGGCCGCAGACTGGGCGGGGCGGATTTTCGATGCGCGCGCCGGCGAGGCGGCCCTGCCTCTGGCGCTCTATGGCACGCCCTGGCGCCGTCAGGTCTGGCGCGCCCTCCTGCGCATTCCGCCGGGCTGCACGGTGAGCTATGGCGATATTGCGCGCGAGGTATGCAGCGACCGCGCCAGCCGGGCCGTGGGCGCGGCGGTGGGGGCGAACCCTGTGAGCTGGCTGATCCCGTGTCACCGCGTGCTGGCGGGCGACGGGCGGCTGACCGGCTATCACTGGGGTATTGAGCGAAAGCGCGCCATGCTCGCCTATGAAGCCGCAAGACGCTAAATAGCCTCTTATGATCAATTCCGGCCTCCTCGTCATCGCCGCCGCCATTGCGGTCTTTGTGCTTGTCTGCCTCATCCGCTGGGGTCTGGCCGTGCGCGCGCTGAGCGCTGACGCCCGCGCCGAATACGCCGAGCGCCTGCGCGACAAGCCGGGCAGCGTGGCGGGCCTCAGCGAAGCCGATTTCACATCGCTGTATGTCACCAGCTTCCAGCCGCGCTGGGCGCTCTATGCCGCAATTGCAGCGGGCGCGGCCCTGGTGGTGACGCCCGTGGCTCTGACCATCGCGGGCTCGGCCTATGAGCTGATCTGGCGGTCGGTCGGGGCGCCCGAATGGGGCGGGCCCATCGGCTATGTCTATCAGTTCTCGCTGTTCTTCGGGGCTATCGCCATTCTGGCGGTGATCGCCGGGCTCGTGGCGCGCGCCTATTGGCGCCGGGCGCCGGAACCCTGGACCCATGCGCTGGCCCGGGCGCGGGGCGAACCCATTCCCGAAGAAACCACCTGGCGGCGCCGGCCCAAATGGGCGCGGCGCGCGCGGCCTGATGGTTATGAAGACGGTAGCGACGGCGAGGACGGCGGCGCAAACACCGACGATACGCCGGCCGTTCAGGCGCGGATACGGCCGTAAACCCGGCAAGGAGAGCGATGATGGAATATCTGCACGCCATGGTGCGCATTCGCGATGTGGATGCGTCGCTGCGCTTCTATTGCGACGGGCTCGGCCTGAAGGAAGTGCGCCGCAAGGAGAGCAAGACCGGACGTTTCACCCTGATCTTCCTGGCCGCGGCGGACGATATCGCCCGGGCCGGACCCATCGATCCGGCCGAGGGCCCGCTGCCCGCTGGCCTGCCGATGATCGAGCTGACCCATAACTGGGACCCCGAGGACTATGAGGGCGGGCGCAATTTCGGCCATCTCGCCTTTCGCGTGGCCGATATTTACGCCCTGTGCGCCCGGCTGCAGAGTCTCGGCTATGTGATCAGCCGCCCGCCGCGCGACGGGCATATGGCCTTTGTGCGCAGCCCCGACGCCATCTCCATCGAGCTCCTGCAGCGTGGCGAGCCGCTGGACCCTGCCGAGCCCTGGGCCAGCATGGACAATACCGGCGCCTGGTAGGGCGCTCCGGCGACGCACCCGGAAACGCGCAAACGGAACATTAAAGGAACATCCTTGACAAAGGGCGATGTTCCGCCTACGTTCTGCTTCAAGAAGGAGCAGAACCATGCGCTACGCCCCTCATTCCAACGGTTACTCCCGCAATGCCGGCACGCGCTGGCGCGGTGAGGATCTCGCCAGGCTGCGCACGCTGGCGCGCGAGGGCGCGCCGGTGCGCCTGATCAGCCTGCGCCTTGGCCGTCCTGACAGCGCGATCCGCGCCAAGGCGGGCGAACTGGGCCTGACACTCTCCAATACGGAAACAGTCGTCGCGCCGCCGCCCGCGCGCACCTTGACGCGCACGCCGCGCGGCCCTGTTCCGGCCGCGCCGCAGGGCGATCTGTTCGCCCACGCCTGACCGGACGCGCAGGCAAGGCGCGGGCGCGCACGGGCGCCGCTCGCGCATTGCCCCGGCCCGCAGCCGGGCCTAGCTTGGCGGCTCATCAGACAAGAGCCAGCCGGAGCCTGACCATGGCCGTGACCCGCCCCGTTGACGCCCAGTCCCATGTCTATCTGGTGGACGGGTCGGGCTTTATCTTCCGCGCCTATCACGCCCTACCGGGCCTCACTCGCTCTGACGGCTTGCCCGTGGGGGCGGTGCAGGGCTTTTGCGCCATGGTGTGGAAGCTCTTGAATGATCTGCGCGGCGAGGATGCGCCCACCCATCTGGCGGTGATCTTCGACCATTCCGCCACCACATTCCGCAATGCGCTCTATGACGGCTACAAGGCCAACCGGCCCGAGCCGCCCGAAGACCTCGTCCCGCAGTTTGCGCTGATCCGGGAAGCCACCGAGGCGTTCAGCCTGCCCTCCATCGAGATGGAGGGGTTTGAGGCCGATGATCTGATCGCCACCTATGCGCGCCTGGCCGCCGAGGCGGGCGCGCGCGTCTCCGTGGCCTCGTCAGACAAGGATTTGATGCAGCTGGTCAATGACCAGGTGACGATGCTTGATCCCATGAAAGTGCGCCGCATCGGGCGCGAGGAAGTGATCGAGAAATTCGGCGTGCCGCCGGAAAAAGTCATCGATGTGCAATCGCTCGCCGGCGACAGCGTGGACAACGTCCCCGGCGTGCCGGGGATCGGCATCAAGACCGCCGCCCAGCTGATCGGGGAATACGGCGATCTCGACACGCTGCTGGCCCGCGCTGAAGAGATCAAACAGCCCAAGCGCCGCGAATCCCTGATCGCCCACGCGGACAATGCCCGCCTGTCGCGCGAGCTGGTGACGCTGAAAGTCGATGTGGATGTGGAAGCGGCCCTCGACAGCTTCGGCGCCGCCGAGCCCGATGGCGAGCGCCTTTTAAGCTTCCTGCGCACCATGGAGTTCCGCACCCTGACGCGCCGGATCGAGGAGGCGCTGGGCGCCGGTCCCGCTGACGAGACTGGCGACGCCACCGCGCCCATCGACCGGTCCGCCTACAAGACCGTCCAGACCATGGAGGAGCTCGCCGCCTGGATCGCGCGCGCACGCGCCGCCCGGGTGATCGCGGGGGATGTGGAGACAGACGCGCTGTCGGCCAGCGCGGCGCGGCTGGTGGGCGTGTCGCTCGCCGTACGCCCGGGCGAGGCCTGCTATATTCCGCTGGGCCATCTGGGCGGCGATCTCGCCGATGGCGGCGGGCGGCCGAAACAGATGTCAGAGGCCGACGCGCTGGGGCGGCTCAAACCCCTTCTGGAAGATCTCGCCATCCTGAAAGTCGGCCAGAACATCAAATATGATCTGGCGGTGTTTGCGCGCTATGACGTCTTCCCGGCGCCCATAGACGACACCATGCTCCTGTCCTACGTCCAGCATAGCGGGCTGCACGGCCATGGCATGGACGAATTGTCCGAGCTGCATCTCGGCCACAAGCCCATGAGCTTCAAGGAGGTGTGCGGCTCGGGCAAGGGGCAGAAATCCTTCGCCGATATCGATCTCAAGACCGCCACTGAGTACGCCGCCGAGGACGCGGACGTCACCTTGCGCCTGTGGGAGATCCTCAAGCCCTCGTTGGCCGCAGGCGGCCTCGCCACGGTGTATGAAACCCTCGAACGCCCCCTGCCTGCGGTGCTCGCGCGCATGGAGCTCAATGGCGTCAAGGTGGATGTGGCCCAGCTCTCGCGCCTGTCGTCTGTGTTCGCCCAGAAAATGGCCGAGGCCGAAGACGCCGCGTTCGAGGCGGCGGGCACGCGATTCAATCCCGGCAGCCCCAAGCAGATCGGCGATATCCTGTTCGGGGATATGGGCCTTCCCGGCGGCAAGAAGACCAAGTCGGGCGCCTGGTCCACCGACGCCGCCGTGCTGGAGGAGCTGGCCGCGCAGGGCCACGCCCTGCCGCGCGCACTGCTCACCTGGCGCCAGTTCGCCAAGCTCAAATCCACCTATTCCGACGCCCTGAAAGAGGCGATCAATCCGGCGACCGGCCGGGTGCATACCAGCTTTTCGCTGGCGGCGACCTCCACCGGGCGTTTGTCGAGCTCGGAACCCAATCTGCAAAACATCCCGATCCGCACCGAGGAGGGCCGCAAGATCCGTGAGGCCTTCGTGGCCGAGCCCGGCCATGTGATTGTCGCGGCGGACTATTCCCAGATCGAACTGAGGCTGCTGGCCCATATCGCCGGTGTGGATGCGCTCAAAGACGCGTTCCGCGCCGGACAGGACATCCACGCCATGACGGCGTCGGAAATGTTCGGCGTGCCCATAGAGGGCATGGACCCGATGGTGCGGCGCAACGCCAAGGCCATCAATTTCGGCATTATCTACGGCATTTCCGCCTTTGGCCTCGCCAATAATCTGGGCATTTCACGCGACGAGGCGAAGAGCTATATCGACAGCTATTTCAAGAAATTCCCCGGCATCGCCGACTATATGGACGCGATGAAGCGCGAGGCGCGCGACCGGGCCTATGTGGAGACCCTGTTTGGCCGGCGCATCCATCTGCCCGGCATTCGCGACAAGAACCCGGCCATGCGCCAGTTCGCCGAGCGCCAGGCCATCAACGCGCCCATTCAAGGCGCCGCCGCGGACATCATCCGCCGAGCCATGGCGCGCATGGACGCCGCGATTGCGCAGGCAAACTTGAGCGCCCGCATGCTGCTTCAGGTCCATGACGAGCTGGTGTTCGAGGTTCCAGAGGCCGAGGCCGACAAGCTGATCGTGCTGGCCCAGGAGGTCATGAGCCAGGCTGCGGCCCCGGCGGTGGCGCTCTCGGTGCCGCTGGATGTGGATGCGCGCGCCGGCGCCACCTGGGGGCAGGCGCACTGAAAGCATGGCTGATTGCGCGTGACCGCCATCGTGCCTAATTGAGAGCCATGACCGGGTTTCCTCCCACCAACACCACGTCTCTCGCTGAACTCGACGCGCGCTCGCGCGATATTTTCCGCGAGTTGGTGGAGGCGTATCTGGATACGGGCGAGCCTGTGGGCTCACGCACCCTGTCCAAGCGCTCGGCGCTGAACCTGTCGCCCGCCTCGATCCGCAATACGCTGGCCGATCTCGCCAGCGCCGGGCTCCTGTCGGCGCCTCACACCTCGGCCGGGCGCATGCCCACCCATGCGGGCCTGCGCCTGTTCGTGGATGGCTTGTTGCAGATCGGTGATCTCGATTCCGGTGACCGCAAGGAGATTGATGACCGGGTCGCGGCCGTGGGCCGGCGCACCGAGGATGTGCTGAGCGAAGCCTCCACCCTGCTGTCGGGCCTGGCTGGCGGCGCCGGGCTGGTGGCGGCGGCGGCGAGCGAGGCGCCTTTGCGCCATGTGGAGTTTGTCGCCCTGGCCCCCGGCGAGGTGCTGGCCGTGCTGGTGAGCGAAAACGGCTCGGTTGAGAACCGGCTGATGCGCGCGCCTGTGGGCATGCCGCCCGCCGCGCTGATCGAAGCGGGCAATTTCCTGTCCGCGCGCCTGCGCGGACGCACGCTGGCCCAGGCGCTGAGCGAGATCCAGACCGAGATCAGCGAGCGGCGCGCCCAGCTGGATGAAGCCGCGTCCGAACTGGTGCGTCAGGGCGTGGCCGACTGGACCGGACCGGAGACGCGCCAGCTGATCGTACGCGGTCAGGCGAGGCTCCTGGAATCGGTTCAGGCGGTGGAGGATATCGAGCGTATCCGCATGCTGTTTGAGGATATCGAGCGCAAGGAGGGCCTGTTGGCCCTGCTCGATGAGGCCCGCGCCGGCCAGGGCGTGCGCCTGTTCATCGGCTCGGAAAACCCGCTCTTCTCCCTGTCGGGCTCCAGCGTGATCGTCTCGCCTTATCGAAACAGCGAGAACCGCATTATCGGCGCTATCGGCGTCATCGGCCCGACCCGGCTCAATTATGCCCGGGTTATCCCGCTGGTCGACTATACCGCCCAGGTGGTCGGCCGCCTCCTCGGCGCGCGCTGAGGCCAAACCTTGACCTTGTCCCATCCTGACATGAAGACCTGACCCCATGACCGATAAAGATCAGACCCACAACGGCGACACCCGCGCTGATGACGACGCGCCTCTGAACGGCGAGGCCATGCCCGAAGCTGACGCCGAGGACGCTGCAGCTGAAGAGGCCGAGGCCCAGATTGCGCCGGAGGCGGTGATTGAAGGCCTGCGTGATCAGCTGCTGCGCGCGCTGGCCGAACAGGAAAACACCCGCAAGCGCGCCCAGCGCGATGTGAAGGATGCGCGCGACTATGCCGTCACCGGGTTTGCGCGCGACATGCTGGACGTGGCCGACAATCTTGCCCGCGCCCTGGCCGCGGTCAGTGACGAGGCCCGCGCCTCCGCCGGACCGGCCCTGGCCAATCTCCTGGAAGGCGTGGAGCTCACCGAGCGGCGCCTGTCATCGACACTTGAGCGTCACGGGGTGAAAAAGCTGTCGCCAGAGCCGGGCGATCCGCTGGACCCCAACCGGCACCAGGCCGCCGCGCAAGTGCCTGCACCCCAGCCCAAGGGCTCCATCGCCCATGTCATGCAGCCGGGCTATGTGATCGGCGAACGCACGCTGCGCGCCGCCATGGTGGTGGTCAGCGCAGGCCCGGCGGAGGGCGGAGGCGCGGCCGATGCCGGATCGAAAACGGCTGACACGGCGGATGCACCTCAGCCCAAGCGCCCCGATGGCGGCGTGGATGTGAGCGCCTGAGGCTTCAGCTGTCTTGAGGCTTGGCGCCAAACGAAACAGGGCCGCCCCATGGGGCGGCCCTGTCTGTCTGGTCCGTATGAGGGATGTCAGACCCTAGCGGCGGCGCGCCGTGCGCGGCTCGCCGTTCTGCCAGAAGGTCGCGCCGGTATCGTAGTCCTCGTACCAGTAGCGGCCCGAATACTGGTCGTAATACAGCTCGGAGTGGCGCGCATTGCGCGGGTTGTGCTGGCAGCCGCCGGCACGATGGCAGGCGATGGCTGCGCCGGCGACTGCGCCGCCCACAGCGCCGATAATGGCGCCGGTGCGCGCATCGCCGCTGCCGGTGTTATTGCCGATAATGGCGCCGCCCACAGCGCCGACAGCGGCGCCAGTGGCCGCGCCGCTGACACCCGGGGAGGTGGTGGCGCAGGCGGCCAGAGCGAAGGGGGCGATGGCGGCGAGAGCAAATGTGCGGATCATGAGTTGGACCCTTTCCATTGGTTGGGTGTCTGGCTGACCGGATGCTCCCGGCCTGTGTCACACACTGTAACACGCAGAAGGCTGAATTGAGGCTGAACGAAACTTCATGGCCCTTTCAAATCAATGCGCGAACCGGCGCCGGGTTCCGAGCGCGTCAGTTGACCCGGCGCAGGGTGAGATTGATGCGCCCCGGCCGCCAGGCCTCGGGCAGGAGCGTGGAGGCGCCCGGATAGATCCGGTCCACGCCATGATGGCAGCGCCGGGCCGGGCCGGCCAGCACCACCACATCGCCTGAGCTGAGCTTGAGGGATCCTGTGGGGTCGCGCCGCTGCGGCCCGCCAATGCGGAAGCGGGCGGGATCGCCCAGGCTCACCGACACCACCGGCGCGTCGCGGGCGTCCTCGTCAGCGTCCACATGCAGGCCCATGCGGCTGGTGTCACGATAGACATTGATCAGGCAGGCCTGCGGCGGCTGAGGCCACCCCGACACCGCCTCCCACAGGTCCAGAAGAGCCTGCGGCATGGGCGGCCAGGGCCGCCCTGTGACCGGATGGAGCCGCTCATAGCGATAGCCGCGATCCTTGTCGGTCACCCAACCAAGCGGCCCGCAATTGGTCATGGTGACGCTTAAAGGTGTACCCGTGCGCGGCATGGCGGGCTGGTAGAGCGGGGCGTCGGCCTCGATGGCGCGCACGCTATCGATCAGAGCGCGCTGGGCGTGCGGGCTGAGCCAGCCGGGCAGGACGCGGAAACCCTCTGGCGCTGTGAAACGCGCGCGCGTCATCGCCGGCGCCGCGTCAGCCGTCCCGGCCGATATCGATGAGCGGGCCGGTGCTTTCGCGGATGTTCTGATAGAGCTGGCTGGATTCCCCGCACGCCGACACCGCGCCCGAGGACAGGGTCATGCGCAGATGTTCGTCCAGCCACCGGGCGCGCTCGGGCGTCAGCCAGTCTGGCGCCGCCTCGCGGTCAAGCCCGCCCGCCCATTCGGCGAGCGCCAGCGCATGACGCTGTTCGGGCCGCTGCAAGCAGTCCTGCGCCAGCGCGGTCAGACCGGGCCCGGGCGCATCTGCCTCCAGCATCACCACCAGCACCTCGTTCTCGGCTTCGGGACGGTCGAGGCCATTGATGAATGTCGCGCTGGCCCAGCCGTCAGAGAGTCCGGGCGCGCGGGCCCGGACCAGGGCTGAGTCGGCGAACACCCCGCCCGGTCCGACCATCCTGCGGCGTTCGCCCATGCGCGCGGCGAGCTGGAAGCGCCCCTCAGCGTCTGCTTGCACCGTCTCGGCATCCTCCAGCCCCGGATAGCTTACCTGCGCCCCGGCCACCGGCGCGCCGTCCAGCGTGATCACCAGCCCGGCGCTGTCGGGGGCTTCGGCGTATTCATGCTGGCTGAGGCAGGCGGTCAGCAAGGGGGCGGCCAGCAGGGCGGCCAGTCCTGATCGGATCGTCATCATTGCGCAGGCTCCCGGATTTGAGAAACGTCAGCCTTGTGGCGCCGTACGCCGCTGTCAACCACCGCAAAAGCCCCCGCGCCGGTCTGTCCCGCCACAGGTCAATTCACGTGTCCGCCCTTGCGCGCGCCGCTGCGCCTCCCTAAATCGCCGCATGACGCGCATGGGTATCACTGAAGTGTGAGCCCGTGGGCTGTAACAACAAATGCGAGCCCAGACGGGGGGTGGCTCCCGGCCGGCCGAGGGTGCTTCGGGCCTTCGTAACCGGCGCCGCCCCGCCGCAACAATCAGGAGAGACGCACGCAATGAGCAAGGTAATCGGCATTGACCTCGGCACCACCAATTCCTGTGTGGCGGTCATGGAGGGCGGGCAGGCCAAGGTGATCGAGAACGCCGAGGGCATGCGCACCACCCCGTCCGTGGTGGCCTTCAGCGAGGATGGCGAGCGCCTGATCGGCCAACCGGCCAAGCGCCAGGCCGTGACCAACCCCGATCACACCTTCTTCGCCATCAAGCGCCTGATCGGGCGCAATATGGCCGACCCGATGGTCAAGAAGGATAAGGACATGGTCCCCTACGCCATTGTAGAAGGCGGCAATGGCGACGCCTGGGTGAAGGGCCGCGACAAGAGTTATTCGCCCTCGGAAATCTCCGCCTTCATCCTGCAGAAGATGAAAGAAACCGCCGAGAGCTATCTGGGTGAGAAGGTCGAAAAAGCGGTCATCACCGTGCCGGCCTATTTCAACGACGCCCAGCGCCAGGCCACCAAGGACGCCGGCAAGATCGCCGGGCTTGAAGTTCTGCGCATCATCAACGAGCCGACGGCCGCCGCGCTGGCCTACGGCCTGGACAAGGACGTGAACAAGACCATCGCGGTCTATGACCTGGGCGGCGGCACGTTTGACGTGTCGATCCTGGAGATCGGCGATGGCGTGTTCGAGGTGAAGGCCACCAATGGCGACACCTTCCTGGGCGGCGAGGACTTTGACCTGCGCATTGTCGATTATCTCGCCGACGAGTTCAAAAAGGACAACGGCATTGATCTGCGCAAGGACAAGCTGGCCCTGCAGCGCCTGAAGGAAGAGGCTGAAAAGGCCAAGAAGGAGTTGTCCAGCGCGACGTCCTACGAGGTCAACCTGCCCTTCATCACCGCCGACGCGTCGGGCCCCAAACACCTGACCATGAAGCTGTCGCGCGCCAAGCTGGAAAGCCTGGTGGAAGACCTGATCAAGCGCACCATCGACCCGTGCAAGGCCGCACTGAAAGACGCCGGCCTGTCGGCCAGCCAGATCGACGAAGTGGTGCTGGTCGGCGGCATGACCCGCATGCCCAAGGTGCAAGACGCGGGCAAATCCTTCTTCGGCAAGGAGCCGCACAAGGGCGTGAACCCGGACGAGGTGGTCGCCATGGGCGCCGCCATCCAGGCCGGCGTGCTGCAAGGTGATGTGAAAGACGTGCTCCTGCTCGACGTGACCCCGCTTTCGCTGGGCATCGAGACGCTGGGCGGCGTGTTCACCCGCCTCATCGACCGCAACACCACCATCCCGACCAAGAAGGGCCAGACCTTCTCCACCGCCGACGACAACCAGACCGCGGTGACCATCCGCGTGTTCCAGGGCGAGCGCGAAATGGCGGCGGACAACAAGCTCCTCGGTCAATTCGACATGGTGGGCATTCCGCCCGCCCCGCGCGGCATGCCGCAGATCGAGGTCACGTTCGACATCGACGCCAACGGCATCGTGAATGTGTCGGCGCGCGACCAGGCCACCGGCAAGGAGCATGCGATCCGCATCCAGGCTTCGGGCGGTCTGTCGGACGCCGATATCGAAAAAATGGTCAAGGACGCCGAGGCCAATGCCGACGCCGACAAGGAGCGCCGCGCGCTGGTCGATGCCCGCAATAACGCCGAGGCCCTCGCCCACCAGACCCGCAAACAGGTCGAGGAGTTCGGCGACAAGGTCTCCGCCGAGGACAAGGGCGCGATTGAAACCGCGCTCACCGATCTGGAAAGCGTCAAGGACGGCGAGGATGTGGACGCCATCCAGCAGAAGACCCAGGCCCTGATGCAGGCCGCCATGAAGCTGGGCGAGGCCATGTACGCCGCCCAGCAGCCGGGCGGTGACGATGACAGCGATGGCGACGGCCCGTCCAAGCCCGATGACGGCGTGGTTGACGCCGAATTCACCGAGGTCAAGGACGACGACGAGAAGAAGAGCGCGTAACAGCGCGGCCCCCAGACGAGGAGCGCGGCCCCGTCCCATCGGGGGCGGGGGCGCACCCTTTCAGGCGCGGATCTGTGCGGACGGAATCATGAGCATGCGTGATTATTACGAGGTTCTGGGGGTTGCCCGGTATGCCGATGCGAAGGCGATCAAGAGCGCCTACCGCAAGCTGGCCATGCAGCACCATCCCGACCAGAATCCGGACAATCCTGACGCCGAGACCAAGTTCAAGGAAGTCGGCGAGGCCTATGCCGTTTTGTCCGACGCCGACAAGCGCGCCGCCTATGACCGGATGGGCCATGCCGCCTTCCAGAATGGCGGCGGCGGGGGTCGCGGACCGTTTGGCGCCGG
>JAIUMW010000005.1 GCA_022565365.1 Oceanicaulis sp. | reverse complement strand
TCTTGTGGCCGCAGGCCCTGCACAGCACCAGCGGGGCGTAGCCGCGCCGGTTGAGGTAGAACATCACCTGCTCGCCGCGCGCCAGCGTCTCGGCGGCCGCGCGCGCCAGCACGGGCGAAATCCACTCTCCGGTCTCGGGCGGATGCTCGCGCAGATCCACCAGCTCGATCTCCGGCAGCACCGCCCCGGCGGCGCGGGCGGGCAGGCGCACATGGACGTAGCGCCCGGTCTCGGCGTTGACCAAGCTCTCCATGGACGGCGTGGCGCTGGCCAGCACACACATGGCCCCGGTGATCTTGGCGCGCGCCACGGCCAGATCGCGGGCGTTATAGGCGAGCATCTCGTCCTGCTTGTAGGTCGGGTCATGCTCCTCATCGACGATGATGCAGCGCAGTTTGGCGAACGGCAGAAAGATCGCCGACCGGGCCCCGGCCACAATGCGCGCCCGGCCCGACGCCGCCTCGCGCCAGACCCGCCGGCGCGCCTTGTCGGACAGGCCTGAATGCCACACGGCGGGTTCAGCCCCGAAGCGCTCTTCAAAGCGGCGGGTCACCGCCTGGGTCAGGGCGATCTCGGGCAGGAGCACCAGCACCTGCGCGTCGGGCTCGCGGCGCAAAATCTCGGCCGCGGCCTCGAAATACACTTCCGTCTTGCCCGATCCGGTGACGCCGTCGAGCAGGGCCGCCTGATAGCCGCCCGCCGCCGCCATCCGGCGCAGGGCCGCCGAGGCGCCGGCCTGCAGATCTGTGAGCTCCAGGCCCGCCTGCTCGGGATCAGGCGAGGCGAACGGCGGATCGGTGGCGATGTCCTCAGCCCGCAAACCGCCCGCCTCTGCGAGCCCCGACACGACCGAGCCTGAGACGCCCGCCCGCCGGCCAAGCTCGGCTGCGGTTGCGGGACCTTCGGCGGCAGCATCCAGCACGGCGCGCCGGGCCGGCGTCCGGCGCGCCCGCGGCGCGCCGGTGGGGTGGTAGACGGTTTCGACGGGCGATGGCCTCAGCGCGCCGGGACTGCGCAGGACCGCGCGCAGAACCACGCCCGGCGGCTCCACCAGATAGCGCGCGCTCCAGTCGATAAAGCGCCGGGTCGCCTCGCCCAGCGGCGGACCGCCAATCACCGCCTCGATGGATTTGAGCTTGCGCGATCCGTCATCGGCGCTGACCGCCCAGACCACCCCGGCTGCCGAGCGCTTGCCGAGCGGCGCGATGACATGGTCGCCCGGGCGCACCTCCACGCCGTCGGGCACCGCATAGTCGAACGGTTCGGGCAGGGGCATCGGGAACAGAACCGAGGCCTTGACGCTCAACAGGGCGGGCATGGCGGGCGCACGGGCCTCCGCTCGGGGGAATCACACGCCCCACCATAGCAGAGGCCGGCGCGTTCACGCGCCGGCCCTTTGCTGGCTCACGATGAAACCGCTGCGGCTTTAGTCGAACAGGGCGTCGATGGCGTCCTGGTCCATGCCCATCAGCGCATCGACGTCGTCCTGGCCGGTCTCCGGCCCGCCCATGGCGGGGCCATTGAGGTGGAGTTTGCGGCGACGGTCCGCCTCGGCGCGCTCGTCCTCGCTGGCGTCAGCGTCGTTGACGCCCATCGTTGCGGCGAAGCGCGCCACGCGTTGTTCGATGTGCTTGAGCGAAGTGACCACTTTGGACACGCGCTGACCGGCGAGATCCTGAAAGGCACAGGCCTCGATAATCTTCGTCATGGCCTCATCCACGGCGGCCTTGTAGGCGTCCGGATCGTCCGCATCCAACATCATGACGCCTTCAGCCTCGCTCATGATGGTTTCAGTCGCTCTTTCCGTGTCGCCCACCACGGCCTCGAGCTCCGCCCCGGCGATCGGAATACGCTGTTCCTTGATATCGTTGGGACGCAACTGCGCAATCTCGTCGCGGGTGCGCGAAATATAGGAGGCGATCGCATTGAACTCGGTATGGATCGATTGATCCAGAGAGCCGAAGAACATCTGCATGGTGTCAGTCAGCTGCTGCGCGAGGCGCAACACCTCCATCAGCTGGGTGTCCTTAAGGTCGGCGGCTTTCACCGACCTGAGGGATTCGCGCACACGCGCGGCGACTTCAGCTGCAGGCATTGGAATGTCCTTCCCTCGGTATCAGGCCCATGGAACGCGTTGGCCGCGTCCTCATCCATTCAATTGCGGTGTCCGCGCCAGGCTCAGAAATCGCCAATCACAGCGGCCATCTTGGCTTTCAGCGTGCCCGCGTTGAACGGCTTGACGATATAGTTATTGACGCCTGCCTTCTTGGCGGCGATCACGTTCTCGGTCTTGGACTCGGCCGTGATCATGATGAACGGGGTGGATTTCACCGTGTCGTCCGCCCGCACATTCTGAAGCAGTTCGTAGCCGGTCATCGGCTCCATGTTCCAGTCGGAGATCACAAGCCCGTACTTGCGCTTTTTCATCATCTCGAACGCTTCGGCCCCGTCGCTGGCCTCGTCCACATTCTCAAAACCGATCTGCTTGAGCAGATTTCGGATAATGCGCACCATGGTTTTGTAGTCGTCCACCACCAGGATCGGCATGTTCATTTCAACAGCCATCTCCTCACCTCCCACCTGTTTCCACACCCACGCCAGGCGACCGGACTGATGTCCCGGCTCGCACTGCACGCAAACAACGCTAGACAAATGCAATCAAAATTCGGTTAAACACCGCGCCAGACCAGAAAGGGCGCACACATGACCGGTGGCGAAGGCTTCGGAATCAATGAACTCGAGATCGGCCAGACGGCGGAGATATCGCGTCTGGTGGATGACGAGACGGTGCGGCGCTTCGCCGAAGTGTCAGGCGATTTCAATCCCTTGCACATGGATGAGGCGTATGCCGCGCGCTCGCCCTTCCGCGGGCGCATCGCCCACGGAGCGCTGGTGGCGAGCTTCATTTCCTGCGTGCTGGGCAATCATCTGCCCGGCCCCGGCGCTGTGTTCGCCGGCATGACCATGCGTTTCGAGCGCCCCGTACGCATCGGCGATACGGTGGTGGCGCGCGCCACAGTGGTCGACATCGACATCAAGGCGCGCAAGGTGAAACTGGCCTGCGTGTGCGAGGTGGACGGCCAGACCTGTATGGAGGCCGACGCTGAGGTCGTGGTGCGCAAGCGCCGTTCGGCCAGCGCCTGACCGGCCGGATGCAGGTTTTTCACGGCTACACCGGTCTGCCCGACACTGCCCGCGGCGCCGTAGCGGCGCTGGGCAATTTCGACGGCGTGCATCTGGGCCATCAGGCGGTGATGGGAGAGGCCGCCGCGCTGGCGCGCGAACTGGGCGCGCCCGCCGGCGCCGCTGTGTTCAGCCCGCACCCGCGCCGCGTATTCCAGCCAGAGGGAGAGCCGTTCGCCCTGATGAGCGACGCCCAGCGCGTGCGCGCCCTCAGCGATGCCGGCGCCCGGCTGGTCCATCACATCCCGTTTGACCGCGCCCTGGCGGCGATGACGCCGGATCGCTTTGTGGCCGAAGTGCTCGATGAGGGGCTGGGCCTGAAGGGCGTGGTGACCGGCGCCGATTTCTGCTTTGGCAAGGACCGCGCCGGCAACGCACAGATACTCAAGGCGCTTGGCGCTGCACGCGGCCTGGCCGTCGCGATCGCCGAGCCCGTCAGCGCCGGCGCGCACGATGGCAAGGTTTCCTCGTCCGATGTGCGCCACGCCCTGCGCGACGGTGACCCCGGGCGCGCCGCGGCGCTGATGGGCCGCCCCTTCACCATTGAGGGCGGGGTGGTGGAGGGCGACCGGCGCGGGCGCACGCTGGGCTTTCCCACCGCCAATGTGGCGCTGGGCGATTATGTTCGCCCGGCCTTGGGCGTCTATGCCGTGCGCGTGGATCTGGGCGGCGGCGAGGCTGTTCCCGGCGTCGCCAATATCGGGCGGCGCCCGACGGTGGACGGGACGCAGGCCCGGCTGGAGGCGCATTTGTTCGATGTGAGTGCAGACCTTTATGGCCGCGTCATTTCCTGCGCACTCATTGATTTCCTGCGCCCGGAACGGCGCTTTGACGGGCTGGATGCGCTGAAATCCCAGATCACCGCTGACTGCCAGGCCGCACGAAAGAGACTGGGTGCATGAGCGCACTGTCACTGGACCGCAGCGCCCGGGCCTGCTAGCCAACAAGGCCGGGGGAAGAGGACGACAGGCGCATGAAACCCATGTTCGCGCGACGCCGCACGTTTTCGGCGCCAGCCCTGATCGGGCTTTTGACCGCCGTGGCGGTGCTGGCCGGTGATCAGGCGTCCAAGGCCTGGATACTCTATGTGTCCGGGCTTCAGGAGGCTGGCCAGATCGAAGTGCTGCCGCCCTGGTTCAATCTGACCATGGTGTGGAATCGCGGCATCAGCTTCGGGCTGTTCGCCGCCGACAGCCTGTGGCAGCGCCTGATCCTCGTGGCCGTCTCCCTGGCCGTCGCCAGCTTCCTGGCGGTCTGGATGATGCGCGCCGAGCGCGGCGTGCAAGCGGCCGCCTTCGGTCTGATCATCGGCGGCGCCATCGGCAATGTGATCGACCGGCTCGCCTATGGCGCGGTGGCCGATTTCCTCGATTTCTCGGGGCTGTATTTTCCCTTTGTCTTCAATGTCGCTGACGCGGCGATCTCCATCGGCGTGGCCGTCATGCTGGCGGACCTCCTGTTCAACGATCGAAGGCGCTAGACCGGGCGCCGGGCGCGCTGGCCCTAGGCGCCCCGGCTCGGTTACAAACGCTGTTGAGACCGCACTGAAACCTGAGAAAGAGCGTACCCGTCATGCACATGCGCACCGCCCTCATCATTGCAGCTGCAGCCCTGATGGGCGCTTCGGCGTGCACCTCCGGCGTCCGTCAGGCGCTGGGCGCGGACAAGACCGTGCCCGACGAGTTCCGCACCGTGACCATCGCGCCGCTGACCGTGCCGCCGGAATTCAACCTGCGCCCGCCGCGGCCGGGCGAGCTGCGCCCTGAAGATGTTTTCCAGGATCAGGCTGCGCGCCGCGCCCTGTTCGGCGACCTGTCCGCTTCGGACGCCACCGATGCCGAGATTATGTTCGCCCAGCGCGCCGGCGCCGCCGACGCCATCCCGGATGTGCGCGCCCTGATCGACGGCGAAACCGCCGCCATCGTGCGCCAACCGCCGACCATCGCCGACCGGATCCTGTTCTGGCGCGACAATGACCGTCTCGAGCGCCATGGCCGCGACCCGGTCGATTACGAGGACGAGCTGACCCGCGCCGCCGCCGTGACCGGCGGCGGACAGGTGGAGATCACCCGCGAGCACCGCCGGGTGCGCCCCAAGCTTCCCGGCCTGTAAGACCGCGCGTGCGTTTGAACGCTGACGCCATTGCGGCCCCGCCCTGCGCGGGGCCGTTTGCGTTTGCGGGTGGCTCGCGACGGGGGCGGGACGCGTGAGCGAGACGCCGCTGATCGCGCTGCTGGCGGCGCTTGGCTCAGCCATGGCCCATGCCGGCATGACGCTGTTCACCAAGCAGGCGCGCGACATGCTGGTGTTCCGCGCGGTGTCGATGATGCTGTGCGCGGCCCTGCTCAGCCCGCTTCTGGTGCTGGCGCCCTTCCCGCCCTGGGAGGCGTGGCGCTTCCTGCTGCTGGGCGCCGGCATCATCTGGGCGTTCAACATGCTGATGATATCGGCCATGACCCGCGGCCAGATGAATCTGGTCTATCCGGTCATGCGCGGCGCGGCGCCGGCGCTGGCGGGTCTGTTCGCCGTGGTCGTCCTCAATGAGCCGCTGAGCCCGCTTTCGGTTGCGGGGCTGGCGCTGGCGTCTGCGGCGCTGGTCGCCTTCGCCTGGCCCGAACGCGGCGGCGCGCCCAAGGCGGCCGCGCTGGCCTTTGCCCTGTCGGCCGCCGTGATGACGGCAAGCTATACAGTCAATGACGCCTCGGGTGTGCGCGCCGCCGGATCGACCTTGAGCTATCTGGCGTGGTTCTTTGTCCTGAGCGCGGCGACCCTGACGGCCACCGCCCTGATCCGGCGCGGGCGGCGCTTTGCCGCTCAGGCGCGCACCGAGCTCAGCCGCGCCGCGATGTCATCGCTGTTCAACATCACCACGTACGGGCTGGCGCTTTACGCCCTGTCCATAGCCCCGGTGGCGCCAGTGGCGGCGGTGCGCGAGACCTCCATCGTGTTCGGCGCGATCCTGGCCGCCCTCGTGCTCAAGGAGCCGTTTGGCGTGCGCCGGGCGGTGCTGGCGGTCGTTCTGGCGGGCGCGCTGGCCCTCCTGCACCTGGGTTGATGGCGGATTACTCCGCCGGAATCAGCCCCGCCTCGGCCGGATCGCCTACCTGCTCCACCCGCGCCTTGCGCAGCTTGGAGAGGGCCTGATGCTCGATCTGGCGCACCCGCTCCTTGGAAATGCCCAGGCGCTCGCCCAGCTGCTCCAGGGTCACGCTATCCTCCCGCAGGCGGCGCTCGCGTATGATCAGCTGCTCACGGGCGTTGAGCCGGTCCATGGCCGCGCCCAGCCATTCGCTGCGCTTGGCGGTGTCGCGGCTTTCCATGACGCTGGCTTCCGGGCTTGGCGCCTCGCTGGCCAGCAAGTCCTGCCATTCGCCCTCGCCGTCCTCGCCGAACGGCGCGTTCAGCGAACGGTCCACAGCCGCCAGGCGCGAGGCCATCTGCTCCACATCGTCCTCGCCGACTTTCAGCGCCTGGGCGACATAGGCCCGGTTCTCCGGCGTCAGGGCGCCCGAGCTGACGTCCCGGATAAGGGCGCGCAAGCGGCGCAGGTTGAAGAAGAGCGATTTCTGGGCCGCCGTGGTGCCGGTGCGCACGATGGACCAGTTGCGCAGCACATAATCCTGGATGGAGGACCGGATCCACCAGCTGGCATAGGTGGAAAAGCGCACGCCGCGTTCCGGCTCGAAGCGGGCCGCAGCCTGCATCAGGCCGATATTGCCTTCCGAGACCAGGTCGGGGAAAGGCAGGCCGTAATGGCGGAACTTCGCCGCCACCGCGACGACCAGCCTCATATAGGCGCTGGTGAGCTTGTGCAGCGCGGCTTCATCGCCCTCTTCACGCCAGGCGGTGGCCAGCGCCAGCTCTTCCTCGCGTTCGAGCAGGGGCGTGGCCATGGCCCGCTTGAGATAGCGGCGATCGGGATCAACAGACCTTGAAGGGGCAACGCGCGTGGTCATGGCTGGCGCCTTTCATAGCGGCTCGCGATTGTCTGTGTTCGTGCCATGTGTACGCGCCTGAGGAGGGCGTGGATCACATGGCCGCCGCATTTTGGCCACGTCTGCGTCAGCTTGGCGCAGATCAGCGCGCGGCGGCTTGCGCCAGCGCCGCACCGGCGGGCGCCCCCGCGGCCTTGCCGAACTGCAAATGCCCGTCGTCCACACGGCCATAGCGGATCGACAGCATGTCCTGCAGGTAATTCTGATGCGTCTTCCACGGCGCCTCGGCGCCCTGACGCGGCAGGCCCGGCAGAGCGCGCTGGACATAGCCCGAGGAGAAATCCAGAAGCGGCAGCGTCTCCAGCCCGTCTGGCGGGACGGGCACGCAATAATCATCGCCGGTGCGCGCCATGTGGTTGAGCAGGCGGCACACACGCTCGCAGGTCAGGTCGATCTTCAGCGTCCAGCTGGCGTTGGTATAGCCGAACGCCATGGCCGCATTGGGCACGCCCGACAGCATCATGCCGCGATAGGTGATTGTTTCGGAGGGCACAAACGGGCGGCCATCAATCGATATGTCGATGGCGCCGCCCACCTGCATTTCCAGCCCGGTGGCCGGGATCACCAGATCGGCCTTGATCTCCTCGCCCGATTTCAGGCGCACGCCATCCGGCGTGAACCGGTCAATCTCATCGGTGACGATGCTGGCGCGGCCGGATTTCAGCGCCTGGAAGAAATCGCCCTCCGGGGCCAGGCAGAAGCGCTGATCCCACGGGTTATAGCGCGGCGAGAAATGGCGCTCGACATCGAAATCCTCGCCCAGATCGGCACGGATCTGCTTGAGCACGCCCTTTTTGACAAACTCCGGAAAGCGCCGCGATAGCTGGAAAAAGACCATGGCCAGGGCGATGTTTTTCAGCCGGGTGAGCGAGTAGGCGACCCGGCCGGGCAGCACCTTGCGCAGGGCGTCAGCGATGGCGTCATTCTGGGGGCGCCCGGCGATATAGCTGGGCGAGCGCTGCAGCATGGTGACATGGGCGGCCTCGCCCGCCATGGCCGGGACCAGCGTCACCGCCGTGGCGCCCGAGCCGATCACCAATACGCGCTGGCCGGCATACTCTGTGCCTTCGCGCCAGAGCTGGGGGTTGATGACCCGGCCCTTGAAGTCCTCAAGGCCTTCAAACTCCGGCATATAGCCACGGTCATACCGGTAATAACCCGAACACAGCATGAGGAATTTGGCGGTCACCACCTCGCGCCCGTCCGGCCCGTCCGCCTCGACCGTCCAGCGGGCGGTCCGGGTGTCCCAGTGGGCTGAGACCACCCGGCGCCCGAACCGGATATGGCGGTCAATGCCGGCCTCTCGGGCCGTGTCCTCGATATAGCCGCGAATGGCCGGACCGTCGGCGAACACCTTGCCATCGACCCAGGGCCGGAAGGCGTAGCCGAACGTGTACATGTCGCTGTCAGAGCGGATGCCGGGATAGCGGAACAGATCCCAGGTCCCGCCCATCGCCTCGCGCGCTTCAAATATGGCGTAGCTGCGCCCCGGACAGCGGTGCTGGATATGCCAGGCCGCGCCGACGCCGGAAATCCCGGCCCCGACGATCAGCACGTCGCGCTCAAGCGCCAGTGTCTGGCCACCATCCGCCATGAAGGGCTCCCGCCTTGCATCACATGGCATCCAGTGAACACCGTTCACTTCAAGCTGGCAAGGGTCTCTCCGACGGCCAGCGCCGCGCCAGACAGGCTGACGCGGCGCCGGTCCGGAGCGTGTCAGTAGCGCCAGCCGAAGCCGATGCCGAAGACCCAAGGGTCAATGTCCACATCGGCGGTGACGCGCCCCAGCGCGCCCGCATCAATGGTCACGTCGGTATTGATCCAGATCTTCTTCACGTCGAAGTTCACAAACCAGCGCTCGCTGATCTGGTAGTCGACGCCCGCCTGCAGGGCGAAGCCGAAGCTGTCGCCATAGCTGATGGACGCCAGCGGCGAGGCCGACGGCAGGCTGGAATTGAAGAAGTGGGTGAAATTCACCCCGGCCCCGGCATAGGGCCGGATCTGTTCGCCCGGATTGAAGTGGTATTGCAGGGTCAGCGTCGGCGGCAACAGCCACACATCCCCCAGGTCGACATCACCCAGCGCCGTGTTCACCGCTTTCACATCGTGCGGGGTCACGCCCAAGATCAGTTCGAGCGCCAGATGGTCCGACAGAAAATAGGTGATGTCGAACTCTGGCACGAGCGAGGTGGAGATATCCACCGATCCGCCGATGGGCGATATGGTCGCGCCCTCGTCAGGCATGACTGTGAGTGCGCGCACCCGGAACATCCAGTCGCTGTCCTGGGCGAAGGCGGCGGGCGCGGCCGCGCCGGCGGCGATCAGGACGGCGGCGGCGGTGGTAAGCATGGACTTCATGGCATTCCCCTTTCCCATACTTGGAATAGGGCCTTTACTGCGCCCGCCCGCACGGCCCGGCGAGAAGACAAGGCGCCGCGCGTCAGCCTGCCGCAGGGCGGCGCCTCAGCTGATCTGCGGCGGCGCGCTGGCGACTTCGCGCGCGGCGCGCCAGCGCATGACGATCCAGACCAGCAACACCGCAGGCGCACCGATCAACGCGGTGGTGGTGAAGAAGCTGGCATAACCCAGCCCGTCCACCATGATCCCGGAGAACCCGCCAAACAGCTTGCCCGGCAGGGCGAAGAAGGAGCTGAACAGGGCGTATTGCGTCGCCGAGAAGGCCCGGTTGGTCAGGCTGGACATATAGGCGATCAGCGCGGTGCCGGCCCAGCCGCCCGCCATATTCTCAGCCGTGATGGCCAGGGTCAGCCGCCAGATAGCCGGATCCTTCTCCATCGGCCAGGGCGTGTATGCGACGCCCTCAGCCATGGTGAAAGGATCGGTGGGCTGGACCATGGCCAGCCAGGTAAATCCGAGTGCGGACAAGGCGCTGATGATGGCGCCGGTCATGAGCACCGGATAAACGCCCCAGCGCACGGCAGCTATCCCGGCCAGCATGGCCCCCGCCAACATGGCGGCGATGCCGTAAACGCCTGAAATTGCAGCAATCTCGGACAGGGTATAGCCCATGTCCACATAGAAGGGGTTGGCCATATAGCCCAGGATGAAGTCATTGAGCCGGTAGGCGCCGATCAGCGTCAGGATCAACAGGGCGATCCAGCGATAGCGCAGAACGAAGTCCATGAAGGGAGCCACCACAGCCGAGTAGAGCCAGGCGGCGGCCTCGCCAAGCAGATTGCCCTTCACGGCGTCTTCGATCACCTCGGCGCCGCCGCCCAGCACCTGAGGCCGGGGCGGTTCAGGCGCCAGAAACACCCCCACCACCCCGATCAGCATCAGCCCGGCAAGGATGCCGTAGGCGAAATGAAAGCTGGTGGCGTCCGCCATCATCAGGGCGCCGGCGCCAGCGGCGATCATGCCGATGCGGTAGCCCCATTGGTAGATCGCCACCATCAGGGCCTGATGCTCGTCCTCGGCCCCATCAATGCGCCAGGCGTCCAGCGCAATATCCTGCGTGGCGGAGGAAAACCCGATCAGCACCGTGGCCAGCGCAATCACCACCAGGCCTTCGCCCGGCGTCGAGGACGCCGCCAGAAGGATGGCCGCAATCAGCGCGATCTGGGCGAATAGTATCCAGGAGCGCCGCCGCCCCAGCCAGCGGTCAAGAAACGGCAGGGAGATGCGGTCCACCAAGGGCGCCCAGGCGAATTTGAACGTATAGGCCATGCCCGCCCAGGCGAAGAAACCGATCTCGGTGCGCGAGACGCCCTCTATTCTGAGCCAGGCAGAGAGCGTTGAAAAAACGAGCAGAATGGGAAGGCCCGCCGCAAACCCCAGAAGCAGCATCACGCCCGCCCGGCGCCAGCCCAGCCCGGTCAGGGCCTGCCAGATCGTGCGGCGGGACGGGCGGGCGTCCAAAGCGGCGTCGGTCATGCCGGTCAGGGTCCTGTGGCGGCGTCAGGCGAGCCTTGCGCGGTTTTGCGGCGCGCACAAGCCGGTCAGGGTGTCGGCCAGCATATCGGCGTTGAGAGGCTTGGCCAGGAATGCGTCCATGCCCGCCGCCAGGCATGCCGTCCGGTCAGCTTCAGTCGCGTTGGCGGTGAGCGCAGCCAGCGGCAATCCGGCGCCGGCGCCGGTCAGGGCGCGGATCGCCCGCGCCGCCGCGAGCCCATCCATCACCGGCATGCGCAAATCCAGAAGCGCGGCGTCATAGGCGCCCGTGGCGGCGGCGTCCCCCGCCGCCCGGCCATCGGTTACGTGCAGCACCTCGGCGCCAAGCCGCCCCAGAACCGTACGCGCAATCAGGGCGTTGACCGGGTCATCTTCAGCCAGAATCACTGACAGGCCCTTGAGCGGCTGATCGGCGCCAGCGCGACGGACCGGCGCCGCAGCCGGAGCGGACCCCGGTTCACGCTGGTCCGCCCTGACGGCGGGCCGGTCATCACTGGATGCGAAGGCCGCAAGGGACGACAGCCGCACGGGCGCCACCAGCCAGCCGTCAAAACCCGTCGGGCGGGCTGCAGCGCTGAACAGATCCTTGGTGTGCGGCCGCGCCAACGCAAGAAGGCGTGCCTGAGGCGCCGCCGCCTTCACAGCACGCGCCTCGGGCGCCCAGCGCTCACTGAGGATCACGGTGAGATTCTCGCGCAGACGCGCCGCCATGCGCATGGCCTCGCGCGGCTCATCGGCGCAAATGGCTGTTGCGCCCAAGGCCTTGGCCTGCGCCGCCAGCGCCTCACTCTGCAGCGGTGACGGTACAGCGATCAGGATTGTCCGTCCGCGCAAGGGCCGGGCGGCAGGGGCGGGCTCGAAGGGTTCGCAGGGCCAGGCGCACCAGAACACCGCGCCGCTGCCCAGGCGTGATTCCACCCCCACATCGCCGCCCGCGGCCTGAACCAGACGGCGCACCATGGCCAGGCCCAGCCCGGCCCCCGGGGCGCCGGAGCCCTCCTGCACGCCGCGCTCAAACTGCTCAAACAGACGCGCCTGATCGGTTTCACTGATGCCGGGCCCGGTGTCGCGCACGCTCAGGCGCACCGAGCCGTCGACATAATCCGCCTCCACCAGAACGCCGCCCGAAGGGGTGAATTTCACGGCGTTGCCGGCCAGATTGAACAGGATCTGCCGGACCCGGGCCGGGTCCAGGCCAAGGCGCTCGGGCACTTGCGGATGGATCACATGATCAAGCGTCAGACCCTTCTCGGCGGCGCGCAGGGCCAGAAGCTCGCACGCGTCCTCCACCAGCGCGCGCAGGTCTACCGGCTCAGGCTGCAAGGCGAGCTGGCCGGCCTCCAGCCTCGACAGGTCGAGAATGTCGTCGATTAGTTTCAGCGCATGCTCGGTGCTGGCGCGCATGACGTCGAGATAGGCGTGCTGATCGGGCTTCAGCCGGGTTTCGCGCAAGAGATCGGCCGCCCCCAGCGCGCCCGCCAGAGGGGTGCGCAGCTCGTGGGTGACCGAGGCGAAAAACACCGTCTTGCCCTGCGCGGCCTCGCTGGCCGCCGCACGGGCCTGGCGCTCGGCAGTGACATCGCGCCCCAGCGCCACAGCGCCGCCCCCGGCCAAAGGGGTTTCCGCCCATTCGATGAAGCGTGATCCGGCGCGGGTCTGCATCGCGGCATCAAAGCGGCGCGCCTGGCCAGGCTCGCCCAGCCCCGGGGCGACAGCGAACCAGCGTCCGGACCAGTCTTCAGCCCGGCCGCCAAACGCGGCCAGGAAGGCGGCGTTGACCCTCATCACGCGCCCGTCCGCGCCACGCACCACGACCATTTCGCCAAGGGCGTCCAGAACGCGGCTCGCGTCGGGCACGGGATTGTCGTCAGAGCTCATGCTTCGGATATGCCATGAGAGCGTTAACGCTCCGCTGATCGCGCCGGAAAAGCGGGGATAGCGCACGGGACAGATGTCACGGCGGCGCGGGATAGAGGGCGTCATCACCCTGCGCCAGGAGTTCAAAATCGCGGTCTATGGGTTCTCAGCGGGTGTTTGGGTGTTCAACCCGGCCCGTTTGGCGTCATCGCGCTTACCCCCCGGCAGACCCAAGCTGACGCGCCCCGCTCAGTCAGCCGATGGCTCGGCCAGATCGGCCAGCGGGCGGGTCAGGCGCTCATAGGCGTCGGGGCTGACCAGAAACGCCCAGCCTCTGGTGCGTTCGTTCAGCTCCGCGGCGCGCGCCTCGGCTTCGGGCGCCAGGGCGCGCACCTCGATGCGGGCCCAGCGCTCATCGCCCTCGGCCAGGAAGTCGAAGCGCCAGGCGAGACCGTCAAAGCTGACGCCGGAATGGCGCGCCGTGAAGGCGCCGGTCAGGGCCTGGTCCGGGCGCACATCGCGAAAGCGCAGCCTTGCCCCGGCCGTGGCGACGCCGTTGCCCGCCCCGGCTGTGATCAGGCGCCAGCCGGCCGGCGAGGTCAGGGCGTGATGGCGGTCGGTGGGCGCCTCGCGGCCAAGGGCGTAGGCCGGACCGCGGGCGGGCCGCACATCGGCGCGCGCGACGCTGCCCGGATCGATGTCCCAGAAATCCAGGCCCAGCCAGCGCCCGGGATCGGCGAGCTCGGGCAGGGTCCCGTCCGCGGCGAAGGCGCGCGGCGAGCCCTCGGTGCGCACATACTGGCCGGCATCGCCCCGGCGCGATCCGGCGATCAGCGAGACCAGCACCCGGTCGGACCCATCCAGCACGGTCAGGCGAACCCCCGCGCCATCCTCCATCGGGTCATCAAGCCCCAGGCGCGCGAAACGGTCCGGGTCGCGGGTCAGCGCGCGCGCGAAGCTGAGGCCGCGTAGCGCCTCGTCCAGCTCGGCGATGCGTTCGGGACGCACGGGGTAATCGCCGCGCGAGGGCATGACCCAGCCGTCGGGCGTGCGCTGCAGGACGAACTGGGTGTCCGCGCTGATGATCTCGATCCGCTCGGCGCGCGGCGCTTCAGCCGCCCAGCCTGGCGCGACGGGTCCCGACACGCCCGGCGGCGCGCCGGTGGCCGCTTCACGCCACAGGGCCAGCGCGCCGACCAGCACCAGAGCAGCGGCGGTCAGCGCAGCCGTCAGCGCCTGGCGGCGTCGGCGCAGGGCCGGCGCGGTCAGGGCCGGCGCAGCGGGCGGGGTCTCAGGCGTCGCATCGGGCTGGGGCGTGCCGGTCTGTGTCATGGCCGTCTCCAGCGCCGGTAGAGACCGAACCCGCCGCCCAAGAGGATCACGCCGCCAGCGGGGATCCACAGCGTCCAGATCATCAGGGCCCGCTCCAGCGCGTCAATCTCCACGCGGAAGCCCCGCTCGATCTCACGCAGGCGGGCGCGCGCATCAGTGATCGTGGCGCGCAAGGCCTCGGCTTCCGACGTTCCGGCGCCATCCACCCCGCCCAGCGCCGAGGCGCGGCCCGTGCGGCTGAGCTCGGCCAGGCGCGCTTCAGCGTCCTGCAGGCTCGCCTGCAGCTGGTCTTCAAGAGTGAGGTAGCGCGCTTCAGCCTCGCTGCGCAGCCGGTCCACGCGCACCATGGGCCGGGCGGAGCTGGCGCGCGCGCGCAGCCCCACCAGCGCCGGATCGCCCGCCAGCCAGTCGGCGAGATTGAGCACGAGCGCCAGATTATCGGCGACCAATTGCTGGCCCTGCACCGGGTCATTGCGCAAGAAGAAGGCCGGATCGAACAGATCGCTGTCGGCCAGGATGACGATTTCGGCGCTTACGTCTGACTGGGCCAGATGATCGCCGGGCGCGAACAGGCCCTCGCCCGCCGGGGGGCCTTCGGGAAAGGCGCTGGCGAAACGCCCCGACACCCGCGCGCCCAGCACCAGCGGCGCATCGAGGGCGGGGGCGTAGACGCGCATGATGTCTTCAGGCGAGGGCGAGGCCGCGGCCCGGTCCACGTCGAGGCGCCCCGCGCCGGGCCCGGTCTGGATCAGCGCGGAGAACCGGTCTTCCAGCCCCGGCGCAGGGCTGAGCGCGCCGGGCGACCCCAGATTGATGCCGCGCGACAGGGCGGCCACGGCCGGCAGATCGCGATCAAGGCCCGCAGGCGGCACCGAGAACCAGAGCGGATAGGCGCGCATGCGCGTGCGTCCGGCCTCTTGTATTTGCACCGGCAGGCCGGCTTCGGCGTCCATGGCCACGGTGTTGACGTCGAACAAAACGCCCCAGTGAGCCAGAAGCCCGCCCAGATCGGAATCGCGGCGCGCGCGCAAGGGCGGCAGCCCGTCCGGGCCGGGCTTCAGGGCGTAGTGCGACAGAGGGTCCACCGCCGCCAGCACCCGCCCGCGCGCCAATACGAACTGGTCCACCAGATAGGTCTGACCAGCGGTGAGCGGTTCAGGATGGATGAGGAAGAGCGCGTCGGCCTCGGCCGGGATGGCGTCGAAATCCTGGTCCAGCCAGACAATCTGAAAGGTTTCAGCCAGATCGGCGATGATCGGGTTGGACGCCGTCCCCCCGCGCGCCGGCGCCAGCGGCAGGGAAGTGGCGATGGCGATGACGGGCGTGCGCGCGCGCTCCAGCTCGGTGATGGCGCGCACGATCTCATATTCCAGCCGCGCCTCGTCGCGCGGATCGAAGAACGCGATGCGCCGCGCCTCATCGATGGCGTTGCGGGCGGTGAGGCCGAAGAAAATCTGGCCGCCATCATCGGTGGGCAGGGGCGACAGGCCCGCAGCGATGGCCGCATCCTCCTGCGCCGAGAAGGGGGCGGGGTCGATCTCCTGCAGAATCAGGCGCCCGCCCGAGCGCGCCGCCAGCGTGCGCAAGAGCTCGCGCACCCGCGCGCCATAGGCGCGCACCGCCGGGTAATGGGCCGCCTCGCTGCGCGAATAATAGAAGGTCAGGCTCACCGGCTCATCGAGCCGGTCGATCATGGCCAGCGCGCCCGGCGACAGGCGGTAGAGCTGTCCCTCGGTGAGATCAAGGCGCACCCCTTCCAGCGTGGCGCGCATGAACAGGTTGAGCCCGGCGAAACCCAGGATCAGGCTGATGATCATCACCGCAATGAACCGGCCCGCACTCATCGTCCGCCTCCCCGGCGTGCATCGATCAATGTCATGGCGCAGGCCAGGCCCAGCGCGATCAGGCTGAGGAAATAGGCGATGTCGGGCAGGCTGATGACGCCCCGGCGCAGCGATTCAAAGCGCGACAGGGCCGACAGCTCGGCCAGCGCCTCGGCCGCCGCGCCCGGCAGCCAGGCCGACAAGGCGTCCAGCACCAGCGGCAGGCCGGCCAGCGTGATCAGCAGGCACGCCGCAGCGCCCAGCACAAACGCGATCACCTGATTGGTGGTGGTGGCCGACAGCGCCTGACCGATGGCGAGATAGCCGCCCGCCAGCAGCAATGCGCCGAAATAGGCCGTAGCGGTAGCGGCGTTGTCGGGCGAGCCCAGCCAGTTGATGGCGATCCACAAGGGGAAGGTCAGCGCCAGAGCGAGACCGGCCACCGTCCAGGCCGCCAGGAACTTGCCCGCGGCCACTTCCCACAGGGCGACAGGGCTCGCCAGCAGCGTCTCCAGCGTGCCGCGGTCGCGCTCCTCGGCCCAGGCGCGCATGGCCAGCGCCGGCATCAGCACCAGCAGGAGCCAGGGCAGATAGTCAAACAGCGGCGCCAGATCGGCCCGTCCGGTCTCGAACAGCCGCC
The DNA here is from genome assembly GCA_022565365.1 of Oceanicaulis sp. Taxonomy (GTDB): domain Bacteria; phylum Pseudomonadota; class Alphaproteobacteria; order Caulobacterales; family Maricaulaceae; genus Oceanicaulis. The sequence goes on along the minus strand of JAIUMW010000005.1, from coordinate 21,901 downwards.
CGGTCTGCCAGGTCAGGCTGGGCGCGGCGATGGCGAACACGGTCAGGAAGACCCAGGCCAGAGGCGTCTGGAAATAGGCCGCCAGCTCGCGGCGGTAGATGGCGTTGAGACCGGTCACGGCGCGCGCCTGCGCGGGCGGCTGGAAATCGCCTCGCCGCTCATCGAGGTCAGGGCGCGGAAGGCCGAGCGGATATCGCCGTCCGGGCTGCGGGCCGCCAGTGCGGCGGGGGTGTCGTCGGCCAGAATGCGCCCGTCCGCGATGATGATGGCGCGCGTGCAGATCGCCTCCACCTCATCCAGCAAATGGGTGGAGATGATGATCGCCTTGTCCGGCGCCATGGCGGTGATCAGGGCGCGCACGCCGTCTTTCTGATTGGGGTCAAGCCCGTCGGTGGGCTCGTCGAGAATCAAAACGGGCGGGTCATGGGCGATGGCGGCGGCCAGCGCCGCCCGGCGCTTGTATCCCTTGGACAGGGTCCCGATCGCCTTGTGCGCAGCCTCGCCCAGATTGGCGCGGTCCAGCGCGCGCTCACACGCCGTATCCAGATCCGCGCCGGAAAAGCCGCGCGCGCGCAGGCAGAAACGTACAAAGCTGCGCGCGGTCATGGCCGGGTAGGCAGGCGCGCCTTCAGGCAGATAACCCAGCTGGGTTTGCGCCAGACGGCGCTGCATGGCGCTGTCGAACCCGGCCACCAGCGCCCGGCCGCCATCAGGCTCCAGACACCCGGCGATCATGCGCATGGTGGTGGATTTGCCCGCGCCATTGGGACCGAGAAAGCCCAGCACCTCGCCCTGACGGACCTCGAAGCTGACATGGTCCACCGCCGCTTTGCCGGCGAAGGTTTTGACCAGGGAGTCGGCGAGGATCATGGCGTGTCCGCTGGGCGGGGCTGAATTGGGGACGCACCAGCGATATCGCATGGCGCAACCATGCGCCACCGCTCCGGCGCCATTGGGCGTCAGGAGAGGCAATTCAGGCTGGAAATCTTAAGGGAAGGTTAGGCGCCGGCCAGTGCGAACCCTCCGGATCCGGGGGGCTGGGGGGGCTGTGAATCCAGACCCGGCGGTCTTGACCGCACTGACCGGCAGGATTCACGTTGGAAGCGGGGTGAGGCTGCGCAAGGACCAAAACATGGCCGGATTGCGGCGCAATGTGAATTCTCTGTAAGCTTGTTGCGATGTCGCAATGGATGGTTTCATGACGCCACATTCCCCGACCGCTCCGCGCGACGACCGGATCATGTTCGAGCGCGCCGAGCTTGACCGCATTCTCTGGCTCTACGGGATGATGGTCGCTGGCGGGGAGTGGCGCGACTACGCCATTGACGGGCTGAAGGACCGGGCCGAGTTCTCGATCTTCCGCCACTCGGCCGATTTTCCGCTCTACCGCATTGTCAAAACGCCCGCCGATGCACGCCGTCAGGGCGCCTGGAAAGTAATAGGCGGAGGCGGCGCCATCCTGAAACGCGGCCATGAGCTGAACGCGGTGCTGGCGGTGTTCGACCGGCAGCTGAAAAAGCTCGCCTGGCGCACCGATTAGGGCCTCAGCGCAAAAGCGGCCCGTCCTGGTCCAGATATCCGGTGTCAAAGCCTGCCAGCGCCACCAGGCCGTTGAAATCATTGAAGGTGACGCGCCCTTTCTGAAAAGTGACAAGGCCGGCCTCGCGCAAAAGGCGCAGGACGCGGTTCACATGCACAGCCGTCAGGCCCAGCGCGTCGGCCAGGTGATACTGTGTCAGCGGACAGGTAAAGCCCGTCCGGTCGCCCACGCCCACCAGATGAAGGCGGGTAGCCAGCTCCAGAAGGAAGTGCGCCATGCGCACGTCCGCCGGGCGCCGGCCCAGATTGACCAGATGCTCCACCACCATCGCCTCGTCGCGCGAAGCGGCCCACAGCACGGCGGTGGCCAGGCGCGGCGCATTCTCGAATGCGTCGAATATATCAGCGGCCAGAACTTCCGACGCCTGGATGCGGGTGATGGCTTCCACAGTGTGATCGGAGGTGCGGAAGAGGATGCTGCGCAGGCCGAGAAAATCGCCGGGGATCTGGAAGTCGACGATCTGGCGCTCGCCATCGGGCAGGATTTTGTACGAGCAGACCCAGCCATCGGACAGGACGAAAGCCGACGCGTTGCGCTGGCCCTCATGAACCAGCTGGTGGCCGCACAGAAAGGTCCGGCGCCGCTGGTCAAAGCGCGCCAGCGTCGACAAATCCGCCGGTGAAAGGGCCACAAAGGCTGACAGCTTGCGCGTCAGCGGGCTGAGCTGGGTCAATTGTCGGACTTCCAGAGGGGACCGGCGCGCCTGCGCCGGCCGATGCAGATCACTGCGAAAGCAGGGTTTGAAGCTGCTTTGTATAAGTTCTTCATATCATATTGCGCCTATGGTTGCGAGAGATTCCAGCAAATCGGGACGGGGCCACATGGCCCTGTCGGAAAGCGAAACGGATCATGACCCCTCCCCATGACATCGCCGGAACAGCCGCTCTCTCGATCTGCGAGTCGCTGCTTCTTGCCCTCAACGACCGCAAGATCCTGCCCGAGGCCGATATTGTCGGCATTCTGAAAGACGCTGCGGCGGCTCATGAAGACGCCCCGCCGGGCGATGACGACGCGCTCCACGCCGGCGTCGCGGCCCTGATCAACGCCATACTGGACGGCGGCAACTCGGTGCGCCGTCCAGTATGAAGCCGCCCGCGGGACTGGCGGCGCGCTATATGCGGCCAAGCAGGACCAGAATCACCAGGATCACAAGAATGACGCCGACACCGCCGCTGGGCGCATAGCCCCAGGACCGGCTGTGGCCCCAGCGCGGCAGCGAGCCGATCAGCGCCAGGATGAGGATGATAATCAGAATGGTTCCAAGCACGGGATTGTCCTTTTCCTGAAAATATTCAGGTGTTGAATGACGGGCGGAACGCTCTGCCCGGCCGCCTCGCGGCGGTCAGGCAGAGCGCCCCGGTGGCGTAGCTATGACTTGCGGGCTGCGTCCTTGGCCTTGCCGACAGTCTTCTGGACCGAACCGGCGGCCTTGTCGGCCTTGCCTTCAAACTCGAGCTTCTTGTCACCGGTGACCTTTCCGGCGGCTTGCTTGACATTGCCCTTGGCCTGCTTGGCGGTTCCCTTGGCGCGGTCGTCACCCATGATCTGATTTCCTTTTTCTGAGCGTCAGCGCCGGCCAGCGGCCGGACGGTCCGGCCTGAGCGCAGCGTGCGCGATGAACATCATCACCGGCGAGCGCCGGCCTGACTCTAACGTGCATCAGCGTGACTTTGTTCCCCGCCGTCACGAACGCCGGGCCATCACGATGGCGGCGATTCCACCGGCCAGGGACAAAAGCGGCACCGCCAGCTTGACCAGAGCGCTGGCGGTGGCTGCGTCAGCGATGGCGCGGCCTTCCGCCGAGGCGATCTGGGCGGCGCGCCTCGCGGCCCGGCGCCGCGCATAGAGATGCACGCCCAGCGCCAGCACCGCGAACAGCGCTGCAAACACCAGCGCCGCCAGCGGGAAACCGATGATGGTGGCAAGCGAAACAACGCCCGCCGCCGTCAGGAAACCGGCCGCCACACCACCCAGCAGAAAAGTGGCAGTGGTGGTCGCAGCTTGCTCCGCCGCCTTGCCGGCATGGCCGGCGATGAGGTCACGCAGCGGCGCGAGCAGCGGCAGCATCATGACCGATCAGCCCTTGTGCAGAAGCAGGCCGACGACCAGGCCGAAACCCGCCGCGATGCCCACTGCCGCCAGCGGATTATTGCGCACGGCCTTGGTGGCCCGTTTGGTGGCGTTGCGCCCGGTCTTGCCGATCTGGCGGCCAGCTTCCTCGATGCCATCGGTGACATCATCAGAGACAGTGGCGGCAAGCTCGCTCAGATCCTTGCGCAGGGATTCGATCTGCGCGCTGAGATCGTCATGGTTGGCGGGCGATTTGGCGGATGATTGGGCGGAATTCATTATGTCTCTCCAGACAGGGGGGATGGCGCCGGACGGGGGCCGGGGCTCAGCTCGGCGCAGGCCCGGTCCTTGCGGCGGGCCGGCGCGGATCGGTTCGGATGGGTGGTGCGGTCAGCGATCAGCGGCCCGCTCAGTGAAGTCCCAGGAATCCCAGGACAACCCGGACGAGCACGATGGTTCCAACGAAGTAGAGGCTCGAGGCGAACGGGAGGGGTCTGGCAAGATCGCTGTTCCGGGTCATGAGCGCGTCGCCTCTTTCGCGTACGCAAACTTCCCCGGTGCAGCCACACTAAGGCCATGGCGCAGGCGCGACACAACATGGATCAGTATCGCCGGACCCGGCGCCGCAAAACCTAGAACGGCCACCAGCCGGTCAGGCCGCCAAGACCCCCGCCCTCGCGGGCGTAAAGCCCCCGGTCGCAGGTGGTGTAGGCGCGCTCCACCGTGACCATCTCGCCGTCTGACGCCTGGCCGCTCATCACCGCGTAAACGCCAAAGTCCGGGTGGTACCAGACGCGCGTGGCCCAGCCGGCCTCGTTGGCGCCTTCAACCAAATAGGCCTGGCGCGCGCGGCCGCAAAAGCGCCGCTCCACCTGTTCGACGACGCGAAATTCATAGCCGCCAGCGCGCCAGCTGCCCTCGGGCGGGTCGCCACGCAAGGGGAAGGCGAAGACAAACGGCCATTCCTGGCAATGCATGCCGGAGGCTTCACACCCGATCACCGGCTCGGCGCGGCCAAACTCGATAAACACGTTCTGGTCCGGTGCAATGTAAAGATCGGTCCAGGGATCGGTGAGGCTGACGAGGTGATGGACCGGGTAGGCTTGCTCGCCCACCGTCACGGTGCGCGGAGCCGCGCCCTCGCCCGAACAGGCGCTCAGTGCGACTGCGGCGAAGAGGGCGCAGACGCTATAGCCCGGTCCTGGCTTCACCCGTCTTTTTGCCGCCCGTCCAGGCCCTGCCATTGCGCGTCCCCTCGCTTAGGCCCGGGCGCAACGCTTGTGAAACGCCGCCTGCGCGCGCCCCCCCGCGCGATCGCAAGCGAAATCGTGTCAGCCCTGCTGCTCGGGCAGGCGCACGATCAGACCGTCGAGCGCCTCACTGACCTTAATCTGACACGAAAGGCGCGAATTGTCCCGCACATCGCCCGCAAAATCGAGCATGGACTCTTCCATGGATTCACGCTCGCCGGTGCGCGCCATCCAGTCCGGATCCACATAGACATGGCACGTGGCGCAGGCGCACGCGCCGCCGCAATCGGCGTCAATGCCCGGCACCAGATTGCGGATCGCGCCTTCCATGACGGTGAGGCCGGTCTCCACATCCACCACGTGCTGCGCGCCGGAATGCTCGATATAGGTGATTTTCGCCATGAAGAAGTCAGGTCCCATACTGGTCGCAAGCGTTTGCCGGGGCGGTATTTAGGACAGGAAGGCGCGCATCGCCACTGTTGTATCCCGCAAACGGTCCGGATCGGGCCGGGCGCGCGCGGCGATCAGACGCTGGGCGGTCATGAATTCGGGCGCGCTATTGACCGCCTCACAGGCGATCAGCACGCCGTCCTGGAAGTGAAACAGGGCGAACGCCCCCAGTTCGGGATCGCCCCGGCGCACCATCGCGTCGGCGCCTTCAATCAGGCCGGCGATCTGCAGCTTGCGGTCATACTGGTCTGACCAGAACCACGGGACGGGATCATAATCGGCCGGCGCGCCGCAGATCGCCGCGGCGGCGGCGCGCCCCTGCTCGATGGCGTTCTGGACCGATTCCAGCCGGATCGAGCGGCCATAAAGGTCCGAATCAAAGCGCGCCACATCGCCAATGGCAAAGATGTCCGGGTCGCTGGTGCGGGCATGCGTGTCCACCAGAATGCCGTCGGCGCAGTCGAGCCCGGCGGCCTCCGCCAGCTGCGTGCCGGGAACCAGCCCGGCGGCGATCAGCACCAGGTCGGCCTCCACGCGCTCGCCATCGGCCAGACGCACCCCGTCGGCGCGGTCGGCGCCGGTGATCGCCGCCACCCCGGTGCTGACCCGCAAATCCACGCCATAGCCGCGATGCAGCGCCCCGAACCAGCCGCCCAGAAGAGGGCTCGCCGTACGCGCCATGGGCCGGTCTGCGGCTTCCAGCACGCTCACCTCCAGCCCGCGCTTGCGTGCGCTGGCCGCCACTTCCAGCCCGATATAGCCCGCCCCGATAATGGCTAGCCGCCGGGCGCCCGACAGCGCGTCGGACAAGGCGTCGGCTTCAGCCAGCGAGCGCAGGACATGCACGCCGGGCAGGTCTGCCCCGGGCAGGCTGAGGCGCCGCGCCGCGCCGCCGGTGGCGAGGATCAGATGTTCGTAGGCGATGGCCTCGCCCTCATGCGTCAGGACACGGCGCCCCGCCCGGTCCAGCGCCGAGGCCCGCACGCCGGTGCGCAGTGTGATCGAGGCCGCGTCGAAATAGGCTTCGGGTTTGAGCCAGAGCCGCTCGGCGGGCAGCTCGCCCGACAGATAGCCCTTTGACAGAGGCGGGCGCTGATAGGGCGGCGCAGCCTCATCGCCGAGCAGCGTGACCGGGCCGGCATAGCCGCGCTTGCGCAGCGCCTCGGCCGCCGACAGGCCCGCCTGGCCCGCTCCGATGATCACGGTTCCCACTGTCACGCTTGCGCCGCCTGTGCTGTCATCCTGAGACGCGCAGGACGCCGCGCCGGGACCTCGAAGTCAAGGCCGGGCGTTCATGGCCCGCTCACCCCGCCTTGCCCACACGGCGCGCGCCGGGCTATCAGCGCGGGCATGCGTGAACACCGCCTCCATCTGGCCAGCCCTGACGACGCCGCCTCTCTCGGCGCGCGCATCGCGGCGCAGCTTGAGGCGGGCGACGCCGTGCTGCTGGAGGGCGATCTGGGGGCGGGCAAGACCACGCTGGCGCGCGCTGTCATCGCCGCGCTGACCGGCGAGACCGACGCGCCGAGCCCCACCTACACCCTTGTGCAAAGCTATGAGACCGATACCGGGTTCGGCCTGCTCCACGCCGATCTCTACCGGTTGGAAGATACCGGCGAGCTGGGCGAGCTGGGCCTGGACGAGGCGCTGGATCACGGCGCGGCGCTGATCGAGTGGCCCGACCGTCTGGGCGCCTGGCGCCCGGCGGACCGGCTGGACATTCACCTTGAAGAGACGCGCGATGGCGGGCGAGATGTGCGCCTGACCGCCCATGGCAGCTGGGAGACGCGCCTTGACGCCCTTGCCTGACCGCTTGCAGCGCCGCGCCGCCCTGATCCGCAAGGCCGGATGGGAAGGCGCGCACGAGACGCCCTTTCCCGGCGATGCGTCCTCGCGCGCCTATGTGCGCCTCACCGACGGTGACCGCACGGCCATCTTGATGGATGCGCCGGGCGCCGCCGAAGCCCCCGCCTGCCCGCCGGACGCCAATGCCGAAACCCGCAGGGCGCTCGGCTATAACGCCCGCGCCCGGCTGGCGGGCAATAACACCGCCGCCTTCGCCGCCATCGCCGGCGCACTGACCGCGCGAGGCTTCTCCGCGCCGCGCGTCTACGCGGCTGACCATGAGGCGGGCTATCTGCTGATCGAGGATCTGGGCGACGCGCTCTATGCCCGCGAAATCCCGCAGCGCGCCCATGAAGGCCGGCTCTATGCCGCCGCCGCCGACACGCTGGGCGCGCTCTACCGCTGCACCATTGAGGCCGAGCCCGAAGCCTTCGGGCGCAGCTGGCGGATTCTGGACTATGACCCCGAGGCCCTGCTGGCCGAGACCGAGCTGATGCTCGACTGGTATGCGCCCTTTCGCGGGAGCGCCCCGGAACCGGCCATGCGCGATGACTGGGCGGGCGCGTGGCGGCGGGCCTTCAAAGTTCTGGACGCCCATGCTCCCGGTCTCGTCTTGCGAGATTTCCATGCCGAGAATCTGATCTGGCTGCCAGACCGGCAGGCCGAGGCGCAGGTGGGCCTCCTCGATTTTCAGGACGCCCTGTTCGGCCATCCCGCCTATGATCTGATCTCGTTGACCGAGGACGCCCGCCGAGACGTGGCGCCGGAGCTGGCCCGCCCCCTCACCGACCGGTTCTTCGCCGCCGCCGGGCTCAGCGACCGCGAGGCGTTTGATGCGGCCTGCGCCGTGCTCGCCGCCCAGCGCAACGCCAAGATTCTGGGGATTTTCGTGCGCCTGGCCAAACGCGACGGCAAGGCGCGCTATCTCGACCTGCTGCCCCGCGTGGCGCGCCATTTCGTGCGCGACATCGCCCATCCCGCCCTGTCCGCGGTGCGCGCCCTGGTGCGCGCCGCCGCGCCGGGCGTCTATGCGGAGGCGGACACTTGAGCATCACCACCGCCATGGTGATGGCGGCCGGCGTCGGCTCGCGCATGCGTCCGCTGACCGATGACCGGTGCAAGGCGCTGGTGGATGTGGGCGGCAAGGCGCTGATCGACTGGACGCTGGACAAGCTGGCGGGCGCGGGCGTGGCGCGGTCGGTGGTCAATGTCCATCACTTCGCCGACGCGCTGGAGGCACATCTTTCAACACGCCAGACGCCGGACATCCTCATCTCCGACGAGCGTGAGCAATTGCTCGAAACCGGCGGCGGGCTCGTCAAGGCCGCGCCGCTGCTGGGCAATGACCCCATCTTCACCGCCAATATCGACGCCCTCTGGGTGGACGGGGCGCAGGCCGAACTCCCCCGGCTGGCCGATGGCTTTGATCCAGACCGGATGGATTTCCGTCTCATGCTGGCGCGCCTTGATCACACGCTGGGCTTTGACGGGCCGGGGGATTTTTATCTGGATGCTGACGGCCGCCTGACCCGCCGGGGCGAGCGCCCTGCCGCCCCCTTCGCCTATGCCGGGGTGCAGGTGATGAACCCGGGCGTGCTGGCGGGCCGCGCCGCCATTCCGTTCTCCACCAACCGGCTCTGGGATGAAGCGCGGGCCGAAGGCCGCGTCTTCGGGCACGTCATGGACGCGTTCTGGATGCATGTAGGCGATCCACAAGCGCGTGACGCGGCGGAGAATCGGCTACGCTCATATCCATGAGCGCCACCGATCTGTTTTCCGGCCCCGCGCCGCGTGTCTTCACCCTGCCCGCAGGCGCGCCCTTCCTGAGCGCGCTGGCACGGGGGCTGACGCGCGCCTTTCCCGATCCTGACGCGCTGGCGGGCGTGACCGTGCTGGCGCCCACGCGCCGGGCAGGCCGGGCGCTGGCAGACGCCTTTGCCGGGTTGGAGGGCGGGCCGGGGGCGGCGCTGCTGCCCATGATCCGCCCCATTGGCGATGTGGACGCCGACGATCCCCCGTTTGAGCCGGGCGAACTGGCCGAGGCTGCCCCCGACGCGGTGTCGCCGGCAAGACGCCAGTTTGAGCTCGCCCGCCTCGTGCTCCAGCGCGAAGCCGCCGCCGGCCGCTCCATGGGCGCGGGCGGAGCGCTGGCGCTGGCCGGGGACCTCGCGCGCCTCGTGGATGATCTGGCGACGGCGGGCGTGCGTGATCTCTCCGCGCTGGACGCCGATATCCGCGCCGCCCTGCCCGCCCACCGCCAGGAAGCGGCGCTGTTTCTCGACATTATTCTGGAGGCCTGGCCTGCGCGCCTCAACGAGCTGGGGCTTGTAGACCCGGCCGAGCGGCGCTCGCGGCTCCTCACCGCGCTGGCGGCGCGCTGGCGCGAGACCCCGCCCCCCGGCCCGGTGATCGCGGCAGGCTCCACCGGCTCCATTCCGGCGGCGGCGGACTTGCTGGCGGTGGTGGCGCAGCTCAAACAGGGCTGCGTGGTGCTGCCGGGGCTCGACACCGCCATGGACATGGCGGCGTGGGATGAGGTGGACGACACCCATCCCCAGCGCGCCATGAAGGCGCTGCTGGAGCGGCTGGAGCTGGACCATGCCTCGATCCCGGTCTGGCCCGGCGCCGAGCCCGGCGCCCGGCAGGCGGCGCGGGCGCGGGTGATCGCCGAGGCGCTGCGCCCGGCGCGCGCCACGGGCGACTGGCTCAATCAGGTGCGCGCCATCGAGGCCGGACGCGGCGATCAGGCCTTCATTCAGGCCCTCGACGGGCTCAGCCTCATCGAAGCGCCCGCCCCCGCCGAAGAAGCGCGCGCCATCGCTTTGGCCTTGCGCGAAACGCTCGAAACCCCGGCCCGGCGCGCCGTGCTGGTGACGCCTGACCGGGGGCTCGCCCGCCGGGTCATCGTGGAGATGGAGCGCTTTGGCGTGACGCTGGACGATTCGGCCGGCACGCCCCTGTCCGACACCACGCCGGGCGCCTTCCTCATGCGCATCCTCGAAGCCGCGCGCGATCCGGGATCCGCGCTGGCCTTCATCGCCCTGTCCGCCTCGCCCCTGTTTGCGCTGGGCGAAGCGCGCGCGCCGCTGTCGCTGGATTTGATGGCGATGGAGCGCTGGGCGCTGCGCGGGCGCCGGCCCGGCCATGACTGGACCGCCCTGCGCTCCCATGTCGAGGCCGCGCGCCTGCCCGAAGCGATGGAGGCGCAGCGCGAGCGCTGGCTGACCCTGATCGACCGGACGATGACGGCGCTGGCGCCGCTGGCCGCTCTCACCGGCGATCATCCGTGTACGGACTGGGCGAAAGCGCTGGCCGAAGCGGGCGAGGCGTTGGCAGCGGACGAGGATCATATCGGCGCCAATCGTTTGTGGGCCGGGGATGCGGGCGAGGCGGCGGCGGGCCTGGTGCGCGCCTTCCTGCATGAGGCCGAGGCGCTGACCGCGCTGTCCCTGAATGATTTCGCCAGCGCCTTTCTCGAAGCCGCGCGCAGCCGGATGGTGCGCGAGCGCGCAGGCGGGCATCCGCGCCTGCAGGTGCTGGGCCCGCTGGAAGCGCGCCTGATCAGCGCCGACCGGGTGATCCTGGCGGGCCTCAATGAAGGCGTCTGGCCGGCCCCCGCCAAGGCCGATCCCTTCATGAGCCTTGGCATGCGCGCCCGCGCCGGCCTGGCCGCGCCCGAACAGCGCTTTGGCCTGGCGGCGCATGATTTCGCCCAGCTCGCCTGCCTGCCCGAGGTGATCCTGACCCGCTCCACCCGCGTGGATGGCGCGCCCACTGTGGCGTCGCGCTGGCTGTGGCGGCTGCAAACGCTGGCGCGCGGGGCGCTGGGGGACGCGGCGGACACGGCGCTCGCTCCGGCGACGGATTATCTCGCCCTCGCCCGCCAGATGGACGAGCCGGGCGCCCGCACCGGCGTCAAACCGCCTGAGCCACGCCCGCCTGTGGACAAGCGTCCGCGCGCCATGGGAGTCACGGATGTCTCCACCTGGGTGCGCGATCCGTATGCGATCTACGCCAGGCATGTCCTTCGCCTGAGGGAACTCAACGCGCCCGATCAGGCGCCCGGCCCTGCCGAGCGCGGCACGGCCTATCACAAAGCCTTCGAGGTCTGGGTCAAAAGCCTGGGGCGCGCGGACGATCTGCCGCGCGACGCGTTGGACCGGCTGATGGCGGCGGGGCGCGAGGCGCTGCTGGAGGCCGGCATGCCCGAGGCCATGCTGGGTCTGGAGCTGGCGCGATTTGAGCGCGCGGCCCATTTCGTGATCGGCTGGGAGGGCGAGCGCCGCCGCGCCGGCTTCCTGCCCGAGCTGCTCGAAGGTCGTGGCGAACTGCGGATCGAAGGTGCGCCGGGCGGAGTGTTCACACTGACCGCGCGCGCCGACCGGATTGATCTGCGCCCGGACGGAGCGCTGGACATTATCGACTACAAGACCGGCCATGCCCCCGGCGCCAAAGAGGCCGCCGCCTTCTTCGCGCCGCAACTGGCGCTGACCGCGCTGATCGCCGCCGAGGGCGGGTTCGACGACTGCCCGCGGCATGAACCCGGTGATCTGATCTATCTCAAGACCAATGGCGGCAAGACACCCGGCGATGAAGCCTCCATCGTCAAAAATCCGGGCACGGATGAAGCGTCGGATCTGATGCGCGATGCACGCGAGGATCTGATCGACTGGATCACACGGTTTGACGATGTGGAGACCGCCTATCCCAGTCAGCCCCGGCGCAAATGGGTCAATACATTCGGCGCCTATGATCATCTGGCGCGGCGCAAGGAATGGGCGAGCGCGCCCGGCGAAGGCGGCGAGGGGGGCGGGTCATGAGCGCTGAAGCCACAGCGCCGGGCTTTGATCCCGATGTCGTCGCCGCCGCCAGCCAGGCCCAGCGCGACGCCGCTGATCCGGCGCGCAGCGTGTTCGTCGAGGCTAATGCCGGGTCGGGCAAGACGCGCGTGCTGGTGGACCGGGTGGCGCGCCTGCTGCTGGAGGGCGCGGCGCCGGAACGCATTTTGTGCGTCACCTTCACCAAGGCCGCCGCCGGGGAGATGCAGACGCGCCTGTTCCGCAAGCTGGGCGCCTGGTCGGTGATGGCCGATGAGACCTTGCGCGCCGAGATGGCGGCCCTGTCCGGCGGGGCTGACGCCCCCGATGATCTGGCCGCTGCGCGCCAGCTTTTCGCGCGCGCGCTGGAGACGCCGGGGGGGCTGAAAATCCAGACCCTGCACGCGTTCTGTGAGAGCCTGCTGCGGCGCTTTCCGCTGGAAGCCGGCCTGCCGCCGGGCTTTGAAGTGCAGGACGACGCGGTCAAGGGCGTGATCACGGATGAGGCGCTGCAGGCGGTGTGGGGTGAGGCGGCGCGCGCGCCCAACGGCCCGCTGGCCGGCGCCGTCGCCCAGGCGCTGGAGGCCGGGGCTGACAAGCCGGCCGAGATCGCCGCCTTCGCCCTGTCGCGCCGTCATGAACTGCGCGCATCTCTCGACGCCGCCGGTTCGCTGGACGCGCTGATGAACAGGGCGAGCGCCGCGCTCAAAGTCGCTCCGGATGCGGACGAAGCCTCGGCGCTGGAAGAAGCGTGGGACGATACGCCGGTGGATGATCTGGAAGCCGCCCTGTCAGCGTTTCAGGCCGGGAGCTCCAAGACCGAGAACCGCAGCGCCGTGGCGCTGGCCAGCGTGCTGGAGGCGGCCACGCATTCGGGCGAAGCGGCGATTACGGAGTATCTCGATTTCGTGCTGACCAAGGCGGGCACGTTCAAGAAGCCCGGCAGCTTCTATGGCAAGGCGCTGGGCGAGCGCTACCGCATCCTGACCACGCTCTATGGCGATGACGGCAATGAGCTGCACCGCATCACCGACGAGGTCCTGCCCGCCATCGCTGCGGCGCGCGCCAACGCCGCCACCCGCGCCGCGCTTCAGATCGGGTTTGCCGCCATCGACGCCTATGAGGCGCGGCTCAAACGCCTGCGCCGGGTGGATTTCGCCGATCTGGTGGTGCGCGCCCGCGCCCTGCTCACCGATGCCGAGCTCAGCGCCTGGGTGCTCTACAAGCTTGATGAGGGGCTGGATCACGTGCTGGTCGACGAGGCCCAGGACACCGCGCCCGACCAGTGGGCGGTGATCAATGCGCTCACGGAGGAGTTTTTCTCCGGCTCCGGCGCCCGCGCTGACGGCCCCTTGCGCACCGTGTTCTGCGTGGGTGACGAGAAACAGTCCATCTATTCGTTCCAGAAGGCCGATCCGCGCCAGTTCCTGGCCCAGCGCTCCGGGCTGGAAGCCAAGGCGCACGGCGCCGGTCTCGCCTTCGCCAGCCCGGCGCTGGATGCGTCATTCCGGTCCGCGCCGGAGATTCTGCGCGCGGTGGATGACGCCTTCGCCGCCGAGCAGGCGGCGCTGTCAGCCATCGAGCCTGATGACGCCGGGGCCGCGCTGGAACGCAAATTCCTGATGTCGGACCCCGAGACCGAGACCGAGCGCGATCCCCTGCCCTTCCACCGCTATCCGCCCCACCGGGCGGCGCGCCAGGGCATGCCGGGCTGCGTGGAGATATGGCCCGCCATTCCGCGCCCGGACGGTCTGGACGACGACACGCTGGAGATCGAACCGGTGGATGCGCGCGAGGAACGCTCCGAGCGCAATCAGCTGGCCCAGGCCGTGGCCGACGAGATCGCCGCCATCATCGCGCGCGGCGACGGCGTGTGGGAGGAGGCCAAGCCCTGGCGTCTGCGTCCGGCAGGGCCGGGCGATATTCTGGTGCTGGTGCGCCGGCGCAGCGGCGGGCTGTTCGAGGAGATCATCCGCAGGCTGAAGCTCAATGGCGTGCCGGTGGCCGGCGCCGACCGCATGACCCTGCCTGACCAGCTGGTGGTGGAGGATTTGCTGTCGCTGGGACGGTTCGCGCTTTTGCCGCAGGACGATCTGGCGCTGGCCGAAGTGCTGAAAAGTCCGGTCTTCCACCCGGTCTCCAGCCCCCTGCCCACAATCGATGACGACGCCCTGTTCGATCTCAGCCAGCGCCCCGGCCGCCGGCTGTGGGACAAGCTGCGCCATTGCGATGATCCACGCTTCGCCGAGGCCCGCGCCGCGCTGGACGCGGTGCGCGCCCGGGTCGAGACCGATGCGCCCTACGCCCTGTTCGCGGGCTTTCTGACGGGGGCCTCGGCCACCGGGGAAAGCCGGCTGTCGCGCATTTATGCCCGACTGGGCGAGGAGGCGCGCGATCCGGTGGAGGAGTTTCTGAGCCGGGCGCTGGCCCATGAGCGCGAGGGCGCGCCGTCGCTGGCGCGGTTCGTCACGGCCATGGCGGCCGATGACGGCCAGATCAAGCGCGAAATGGAGGCCGGGCGCGGCGAGGTGCGGGTGATGACCGTGCACGGCGCCAAGGGACTGGAGGCGCCTGTCGTCTTCCTGCCCGACACCACCCAGCTGCCCAAGAGCCGCGCCGGCGGGCTGTACCCCCATGATGAGGCGGGCCTGATCTGGGCGCCTGATGCGTCGATCCCGCCGCGCCTGGTGGCGTCGATGAAAGAGCGCGCCGAGCTTGATCAGGATGGCGAATATAACCGCCTGCTCTATGTGGCTCTGACCCGGGCGCGCGACCGGCTGGTGGTGTGCGGCCATCGCCATGGCCATGGCCGGGGCGATGTCAGCGCGGGCAGCTGGCATGACCGCTGCGCGCGCGCCTGGCACGGGCCGGACTGGCGCCCGGTCAGGACGCCGCTGGACGCGCTGGCTGAGCGCCATGGCTGGCAGCCCGAGCCAGCCCTGCGCCTGGGCCCTGATCCGCAGACGCTGGGCAAGGCGCAAGACAGGCCGGACCGCGCCGCCCTGCCCGGCTGGGCGCGGGCCGCTGTGCCCGCCGAACCCGCCGCGCCGCGCGCGGCCGCGCCCTCGCGCCTGATCGAGGACGAACCGGGCCGTTTCGCCCCGGTATCGCTGTCGCCGCTGGCCGAGGGCGGCGAGGCGCGCTTCCGGCGCGGGGCGCTGATCCACAAGTTGTTGCAGCCCCTGCCCGATCTGGAAGCCGCCCGCCGGCCCGCCTCCGCCGCGCGCTATCTTGCCGCGCAGGCCGATCTGAACGACGCGCAGCGCGAAGAGATCGCGGCGGAAACCTTCCGGGTGCTGGATGATCCGGCGTTTGCGGCGCTGTTCGCTCCGGGATCGCGCGCGGAGGTGTCGGTGTCCGGCCGGGCGCCGGGCCTGCCCGAGGATGTGGTGATCAACGGCCAGATTGACCGGCTGGTGGTGACCGGTCACGAAATCCTGATCGTGGATTACAAGACCAATCGCCCGCCGCCTGCGAATGCCGAGGACGTGCCGCTCACCTATCTCGCCCAGATGGCGGCTTATCGCGCGCTGCTGCAGGGCCTGCATAAAGGCCGGCCGGTACGCTGCGCCCTTTTGTGGACCGATGGTCCACGCCTGATGGAGCTGCCTGAAAGCCTGCTCGATGATACGCTGGCGCGGATCGGCAAAGCCCGGCGCGCTTGACCCGAAGCACGCGCCTTCCTAGATGCGGACAACACGAACGGGCCGCCCGCCCCCGGACCGGCCCCGGACAAACCAAGGAGCAATTTCCGATGGCGACCAAAACGGTGACCGACGATTCCTTTGACGCCGACGTGCTCAAGGCTGACGGCCCGGTGCTGGTGGATTTCTGGGCCGAATGGTGCGGGCCCTGCCGCCAGATCGCCCCGGCGCTGGAAGACATTTCCAACGACATGGCCGGCAAGCTGACCATCGCCAAGGTCAATATCGACGAAAACCCGATGGCGCCGAGCAAGTATGGCGTGCGCGGCATCCCCACCATGATCCTGTTCAAAAACGGCGAGATCGCCGCCACCAAGGTCGGCGCCCTGCCCAAGAGCAAGCTGGTGGAATGGGTGCAAGGCGCGATCTGAGGCGGACGATTCCAGTCCCGGACCGTAGCCTTCGTACAAGCTGACGGCTGACGGCCTCGACATCCATCCTGCGGATGGCTGCCTTGCCAGTCCTTCGCCATGGCATTAATGAGATGCGCCGTAGGCGCGCAGACTGCGCTCGGGCAGCAATCTGTTGATTGCAGTGTAAGCTGAATATAGTTTTCAACCCCGGCGGGGGCGGGGCTCGAAATGAGAATAAGCTTATCCAGAAAATTTATAGCATTGGTCAATCCACGCTGCGCGTCTACTAGCGTCAGAAACATGATCAGTTCCGTTTCTGAAATCCGAAGCAAGGTAAATTGTGATATCGCTCATCACGCGTCACTGAGGACAGTTCAAGACCATATTGAGAGTCTTGGCTACAAAATCGACGATTTCAAGATTTTCACCACTGTCAGAAACCCTTGGGACCGCGCCGTCTCCATTTATCATTATGGCCTCAAAAACCCCAAAAGCGTCTGGAACAAAGCGGCCGTTGAAGCGGGCGCGTTCAATAACTTCCTCAACAGCTCCATACTGGCCCGGCATTTCCGTCCGGACCCAGGGCAGACGCCCGTGGCGCAGGGCACTTATGATATCGACACCTTCTGCCAAGCAAAGGACGGCTCTGTCCCCGTTACTGTATTCCGAATGGAAGAGCTGGACATGCTGCCCCCCTGGCTCGAACAGAACTTCAACCTCGAGCGCAGCCTTCCTCATGTAAATGAAACTGAAAGACGCGCTTACAGGAATTATTATGACGAAGAGTCCCGCGCGCGAGTAGCCTGGCTCTTTGAAAATGACATCAGGCGATTTGGCTATATATTCTAATGCCTTAACAGCCCGCGTGCTGACCGGGCCACAGGCGGTGGGGGGCGCGGGACAACACAGTCGCACCCTCGCAAGAGCCTTGTGGCAAGTATGTGTGGCGGCGTCTTGCGCCCCTACGCCTCAGACTTGAAGGCCTCGTTGAAGTAGGCTTCCGTCCAACGATACAGCTTTATGTCTTCCGCAAAACGGTCCATGAGTTGATCCACAATCTCCGGACTGATGCTTGGCATCGGCCTTTTGTCTTTGGATTTGTTGTCATGCCTGGGCGCGAGGTCCGGGCGGCCAATCGCCCGGGCCAGCAGTCCCTGCATGTCATTGAGTTGCGGCATCGTGCAAATGCAAAAATAATTCTGCCGGATCACCTCGGCAGCCTCAATGAAGGTCTCTTTGGCCGATACGTACTTTACCTGCGACGAACTCGTCATGTTCGAATTAGGTTTTCCAAGCTTGAACACAATATAGTCCTCAAGCGACATTGAGCGAGCCATCTCCTTCCGATCAGCCCGACCGATACGCCTGTTAAAATAATAGTCGGAAATAAGTCTTTCGAGCGGATCCCGCACTACAGAAATATATTTCACGCGAGCATCAAACAGCTTGTGATTTCCATAAAAGAAATGACCAGCAACAAATTTATAAGCATCAAGGTCCGCCCTGTCGACACTGGTGATTGCGGGTGTATATTTATCGGTTTTAGAATCTCTACGCCTATGCCTGAAGCACTTATCTTCACCATAAACTTCCCTGAACATCTTTATAATAGACGTGCCACCTGTTTTTGGTATATGGTTAAATATGATCACATCGCTTTCAGAGATGAACGCCATTCCAACTGCCCCACTATACCCCAACGCTTTACAGCCCGCCCCATGACGTTTGCGCGCAAGCAAATGTCCAAAGCACGCGGCGAATCAGTAGACATGATGGGCCGCCCCGTCCGGAGTCGCCACTTATCGCGCCATCCATATAACATTATCGTTTCAGGGCAAGAATGCGTGCTCTAACGCCCCGCAGACAGACAGATGCAATCTGAAAAGCAGCTGCATCCCAATGAATTTCATAGATAATTCAAGTTTTCCATAATCAGAAACCCGTTCGATAAAATCGTAAGTTGGTTTTGGCATCACCATAAAAACGGTGAGCGCCTTGTCGGAGAAGACTTCTTCGCGACTTTCAAGCTGTTTAATGGATGGGTTGCTCGTCGGAGCACGCCAAATGATCGCTGCATCTATAAAATAGGCGACCTATATGCTGTATATTACTTCATCCGCGATGCGTATTTAAATGATAAAATGGCGGAATCTTGCAACAATATCTGGGAGCCGCTCAATAAATATACCCTCAGCACGTGCAGATCATGACTACATATACACGTGCGGCCATATCAGGCTGACGAACAGAACCGGACCCGATTGCTGGTAGCTGAAACCTTTGCAGAAGAAGTCGAAAATTTCTCGTACAATTTTGAATAAATCCGGCGCGCACCGTTAAGCGCAGAGGCCGTTTCAATTTTCAGCCTCCTCACCCGCCTTTCACTCTCAGCCCCTCCAGCGCCGCGCGCTGGCCGGGCGGGATTTCCACCGCGCCGGTTTCGTCGGTGACCACCAGCACGGTTTCGCACGTGCCGACGCATTGCCCGTTCTGGAACAGGGCCAGCGCGATCACATAGCTTGACCGGCCGATATGGCCGACGCCCGCTGCCACCTCGATGTCGCCGGGATAATGGGCCTCGGCCAGATAGGCGATGTGCCCGTCCGCGATCAGCATGCGCAATTTGCTTTCGTGGCGCATTTCAAGGGGGAAGGCGGCGCGGTTGAGCCGGGCGCGGCCCTCCTCATAGAACGATCCCAGCGCCACATTGTTGAGATGACCCAGCGTATCCAGATCGCGAAAGCGCGCCGGGACAATCACCGAAACCGGATAGGTCTCGCGCGTCAGGCGAAAGGCGTCGGGCTTCATGCTTGCAAGATCCGGGCGGCTGAGGTGAACGGGCCACGCCTTATGCCGTCTGCGCCCGCCCCGGGAAAGCCCGGCTTGCGGTGAGCGTGCAGGGCGCCATACTCGTTCCCCGTACAGGTCCATGCCGGGCCATGAGGGGGGACTTGTCCATGATCCGCACCACAATCCTGATCGCAGCCGCCGCCGGCCTGCTGGCCGCTTGCGGTGACCGCACGCCAGCGCCCGTCGCCGATCCGGCGCCGCAGCGCAGTGTGGCCGAAGGGCAGGTTACCGGCTTCAGCCGGGCCGATCAGGGCGTGCATGTCTGGCGCGGCGTACCGTTCGCGGCGGCGCCGCAAGGTGATCTGCGCTGGCGCGCGCCGCGCCCGGCCCCGGCCTGGGAGGGCGTGCGCGAGACGCTGCACCATCCAGAGCCCTGCCCCCAGCTGGCCAACGCCCTGTCGGCGGCGGCCAGCGGCGCGCGGGCGGGCGAGCTTTTGGGCGATGAAGACTGCCTCTATCTCAATATCTACGCGCCCGAAGGCGCCGGGCCGGAGGACGCCGAGCGTCCGGTCATGGTGTGGATCCATGGCGGCGCGAATGTGTGGGGCCACGCCAGCCAGTATGATGGCGGTCAGCTGGCTGCGGATCAGGACGTGGTCGTGGTCGTGGTGCAATACCGGCTGGGCCCCTTGGGCTTTTTCGCCCATCCGGCCATCGAGGCCGATGCCCAGACCTATGCCGACGGCGCGGCCAATTTCGCCCTGCTCGACCTGATCGCGGCGCTTGAGTGGGTGCAGGGCAATATCGGCCAGTTCGGCGGCGATGCGCAGCGCGTGACGATCTTTGGCGAGAGCGCGGGCGGCCATAATGTGGCCGGCCTGATGGGCTCGCCGCTGGCCGCGGGCCTGTTCCACCGCGCCATCATCCAGTCGGGCAGTTTTGATTCGGTGGCGCTGGAGGAGGCCCGGACCGGCGGGCGCAATACCGGGGGCGAGGCCGCCGCGCGCTTCGCCGGGCCGGACGCGGACGCCGCCTCCATGCGCGCCGCGCCGCTCGCCGGCATTTATCAGGCCTATGGCGACGACGCAGGCGTGCGCGATCTGCCGCGCATGATCGCCGACGGCGTCACCCTGCCGCGCGACGGGCTGGACAGCGCGTTTGCGCGCCTGGACGGGTTCAACGCGGTGCCGCTGATCACCGGGGTCAATCGCGACGAGATGAAGCTGTTCAACGCGTTCAACGACGAGCTGACCCGGCGCCGGCTGGGCTTTCTGGTCAGCCCGCGCGATCCGGACTTCTATGACGCCATGAGCGATTATCAGTCGCGGGTCTGGCGCGTGCGCGCCGTGGACCGCGCCGGCGCCTGGATGCGCGAGGCCGGCCATGACGCGGTGTGGGCCTACCGGTTTGACTGGGACGAGGCGGGATCGTTCCTGACCATGGACCTGTCACGCGTGCTGGGCGCCGCCCACGCCATGGAAATCCCCTTCGTGGTCAATCATTTCGACTTTTTCGGACGGCTCGATCCCGTGCTGTTCAACCGCAGCAACGCGTCAGGCCGCGAGGCGCTGGCCGCATCCATGGGCGCCTATTGGGCGGCGTTTGCGCGCGACGGCGATCCCGGCGATGCGGGCGGGCTCAACTGGCCGGTCATGTCCGGCGAAGATGGTCCGCTGATGCGCTTTGACAGCCCGGACGCGGGCGGACCGGAGCTGATCACGGGCGCCGATTCCATGGAGGCGATCATGACTGACATCGCCGCCGATGCGCGCCTTGACGCCGCCCAGCGCTGCCAGATCGCCCGCGCCGTGGGCGCCTGGGTAAGCGACGCGGGGGAAGCGATGGCGCAAACCTTCGACTGCCCGGCGCCGCCGCAGGGCTGAAGGAGGTTTAACCTTCCGCCGCCACCTGCGCCGCGTCCAGCGACAGATCGTGCGCGGCCAGCGCGGCCAGGGTCAGGATGTCGGAGACGCCCGCGCCCAGGCGGGCGATCTGCACCGGCTTTTCCATGCCCAGAAGCATGGGCCCCAGCACCGTCGCGCCGCCGGCCACGCCCATCAGCTTGGTGGCGATGGAGGCCGAATGGATGGCCGGCATGATCAGGATGTTGGCCGGGCCGGACAGGCGCGAGAACGGGTAGAGCCGGCGGTGGTCGGGGTCGAGCGCCACATCGGCGTTGAGCTCGCCTTCATATTCGAAATCCACATCGCGCTGGCCCATCAGGCGCACCGCCTCGATCACCTTTTCCGCCCGGTCGCCGGCCGGATTGCCGAAAGTGGAATAGGACAGGAAGGCCACGCGCGGCGTGACGCCGAACCGGCGCGCGGCCGCCGCGCTTTCCACCGCCATGTCGGCCAGCGCCTCGGGCGAGGGAAACTCGGTAACGCTGGTGTCGGCGATGAACAGCGTACGCCCGCGCGACAACAGAAGGCTCATCCCCATCACCCGCTCGCCCGGCGCGGCGTCGAGAGCCAGGCGCACATCATCCAGCGCCTGGGCGTAATTGCGCGTGGAGCCCGTGACCATGCCGTCAGCCTGGCCCAGCGCCACCATGCAGGCGGCGAAGACGTTGCGGTCATTATTCACCAGGCGCGCCACGTCGCGGCGCAGATAGCCCCGGCGCTGCAGGCGCTCAAACAGCCAGTCGGCATAGTCGGCGTTATGATCGGACAGGCGCGCATTGATGATCTCGATGGCGTCGGGCGCCACGCCCAGAAGGCGCATATTGGCGTGCACCAGCTCCTCGCGCCCGATCAGGATGGCCCGGCCCAGATCCTGGTTCTGGAAAGCGAAGGCGGCGCGGATCACGGCCGGCTCCTCGCCTTCGGCGAACACGATGGTCTTGCGCGGACGGGCGCGGATTTCATCCTGAATGCCCTGCAGGATCGCGGCGGTGGGATCGAGCCGGCGCGCCAGCGAGGCCTTGTAGCTGACCATGTCCGGGATGGGCCGGCGCGCAACGCCCGAATCCATCGCCGCCTTGGCCACATAGGGCGGAACATGGCTGATCAGGCGCGGATCG
>JAIUMW010000004.1 GCA_022565365.1 Oceanicaulis sp. | reverse complement strand
GCTGGGCGAGCTTGGAGCGCGCGCCGTCGGCTGCGATCACCACACGGGCGCGCACCCGGACGGGCTCGTCAGGCGCCTCGGTGGGTGAAAATACAATGATCGCAGCGCCTTGCTCATCGCGCTCCAACGTCTCGAACGTGCCGTTGCGGCGCTCGGCGCCAGCACTGGCCGCGCGCTCGCGCAGGAATTCGTCAAAGTGCTCGCGGTCGACCATGGCGACATAGCCTTCGCCGATGGGCATATCCACTTCCAGGCCCGAGGGGGCGAGGATACGCGCGCCCTGGGTGCGTGCGACGATCTGGGAATCAGGGATGTCGTAGGTGCGGACAAGTTTGGGCGGCACCGCCCCCCCGCACGGCTTGATGCGCCCGGGCTTGTCGATCAGCAGAACCGAGGCGCCGGCCTCGGCGATTTTTTGAGCTGCGGTGGCGCCGGCCGGTCCGCCGCCCACAATGACGGCGTCATAGGTCTTTACCGGGTCTGTCACTATCCACCTCCAGCGGCGCTCGAACCGGACAGGCTGTCCGCGTTTTTCGGGGTCATCAGGCCGGTTTTCGGGGTCATCAAACCGGCATTCGGGGTCATCAGGCCGGTTGTCGGGGTCATGCGGCGGCTGTACACGGCCGCAGCGCGCGTTTTGACGCCAAAGACGGGATTTCGGACGCACATTTGCGGGATACGGGCCGGCCCCGTCATGATCCGGCGGCCTGGTTGAGGGCCGAGAGCGCGAAGGCGCTCGCCAGCATGCCCAGCACGTAGAGCATCACGCCGGTGGCGTTGTACCAGGGCGCCAGCGCCTTGGGGTCGCGCATCAGGCGCACCATCAGCCCGAGCTGGATCGCCAGCGACAGACCGACAAGGGCGGCGAAAACGGGCTGGCTCCAGACGGCGAGCAGGGCGATCACGACGAACTGCGGCACGGCCATGGTGATGCAGGCGATCCAGGCGGCCTTGCGCGGGCCGAGGGCGGCGGGCAGGGATTTGAGCCCCATCTTGATGTCGCCCTCGATCGCCTTGAAGTCGTTGAGCACCATGATGCCATAGGCGCCCAGGCTGTAGAGGACGGCCAGAAGGATCGTGCGCCCGTCGGGCAGGGCCTGCGCCATCACGGCGGCGCCGGTGAACCAGGCGAGGCCCTCATAGGAAATGCCAACCGACAAAGGTCCCCACACGCCGCTGCGCTTCAGGCGGACCGGCGGCGCGCTATAGGCCCAGGACAGGGCGACGCCGACGGCGGCTGCGGCCAGGACCCAGATACCGAGAAAGGACGCCCAGACAAGGCCGGCGACGGACCAGAAAATGGCGATCCAAAGACCCCAGCGCCCGGGAATGCGGCCTGACGGGATTGGGCGGTTGGGCTCATTGATGGCGTCGACCTCACGGTCGAACCAGTCGTTCACCGCCTGGCTGCCCGCGCACAGCAAAGGCCCCGCCAGAAGCACGCCGAAGACCAGGAGCCAGACATTGTCGAGGCTGAACTGGCCGGACGAGATGACGCCGCAGCCGAACGCCCACATGGGCGGAAACCAGGTGACCGGCTTGGACAGCTCCACGACCGCCAGCAAGGACGTTCGCAGGTCTGGTGACGGCAAGGGGGCTGAGCGCTCCATCCCTGTACGCTAAGGCGGACAAGCCAGACCGTCAACTAAACTTGACGCTTTCTCAGTGCTCGGATTTGGGCTGCAATTCGCCGATATTGTGCCGGTGCATCTTGGCGTAAAGGCTTTGCCGGCTGAGGCCGAGAATCTCGGCTGCCGAGGCGCGATTATCATTGGTCAGGGCCAGCGCCGCCTCGATGCAGCTCTGCTCGATCATGTCGGTGCTCTCGCGCACAATGTCTTTCAACGCGACGCGTCCGACCAGATCAGACAATTGATCGACGGTGCTGGGCATGGCGCCGCCAGCGCGCTGGCGTCCGGCGACAAGACGCCGGCCGACAGGCCGGATCGAAAAGCCGAACACGATGCCCGTGGGGCCGGGCGCGGCGACCGCGGATACTTCCACCGCCTCGCGCAAATCATGCTGGCTGCGCACCAGGGTGGCGAAGTTACGGATGACGCCATGCTCGCGCAGATTGGCCATCAGCACGTTCACCTCGGTTTCGGTGCGGCCCAGATAGGACTCGATCGGAATGCCTACCGCAGAATCGATATCGCTCAGCTGGGCGATCTCGACGAAGGCTTCATTCACCGACAGAATCTTGCCGTCTTCGCCGGTGAGCACGAGAGCGTCAGGCAGAATGGCGGCCAGGCGCGCCATGGACGCGTCGGTTTCCGCCGATCCGCCAGAATCCTTGGCCGATATGCGGGCGAGGAAATAGACCTCGCGCCCCTGGCGGTAGACCGAAGCCAGCAATTTGCACGGCTTCTTGGCGCCGTCCGGCGTCAGTTCGATGGTCTCGGTGCGCCCGGTCCGGCGCGCAACGGCCAGTGTTTCGCGCACAATGTCGGCAGCGGCGCCAAACGCGCCTTCCAGCGAGCGGCCTTCCAGGCGCTGCGAGGAGCGCCCCAGCAGGCGCGAGGCCGCCGCATTGACATCGGTGATCCGGAATGTGTTGCCGTCAATAATGATGACGCCTTCAGCGGCCAGCTGGAACAGCAGGCGGAAACGGGTCTCGGCCTCGCGCACGCGCGCATAATCGCGCTCCATGGAGCGTTGGGCCTCGATCAGGCGTGTTTGCATGCGCGACGCGGCGCGCAGATCGCGCCCGATGGCCAGCGTCCAGCCCTCGCGCCCGGTGGGCAGGGTGAAATAGCGCACCGGCAGGTCCGGCCCGCTGGGCTGGACGTGATTCACATGGCGCCAGCGGCGCTGGCCCGGCGTGGTCTGGGGGGCGAGGAGGGCGGTGACCTTGTCGCGCGAATCAACATTGACCAGATCGATCCATTTGCGGCCGATCCAGCTGTCAAACGCGTCATCGTCCTCGGAGAACTCGTCACCGGAAAAGGCGGCGTCGCGAACAATGCCGCGATGGTCGATCAGCAAGGCGAGGTCAGCC
This sequence comes from Oceanicaulis sp., assembly GCA_022565365.1. GTDB lineage: Bacteria > Pseudomonadota > Alphaproteobacteria > Caulobacterales > Maricaulaceae > Oceanicaulis. The sequence continues at coordinate 40,015 of JAIUMW010000004.1, read as the reverse complement.
GCGTTTGCGGCGAGGTCCGCAGCCGTCTCGTCAGAGAACGCCGACCGGGCGATCTCGCGGGATTGGAACCTTGCATTGGGGCCCTCTGAGGCCTTGATGTCCATGGATTCGCCTTGTGCTATGGTCAAAACATTCAACTCGCCTGCGCCAGCCTATGGACCAGCCTTTCGGCTGTGACAACCGCCCGTACGCCATCTGTGGCCGTCGCGTCCGCGCCGATGCGCCGCGCCAGCCCCATGTCCTCGTTAAACAATTGCCCTCCGACAAGGATAATAATGTCGGCGTTTTGCGACCTGGAGCGGATCAATTTGATCATCGCCTTCAGGTCCTTCATATTCGCTTCCGAACTCGCCGACAGGCCTATCACGTCGAAATGCGTATCGACAACCGCGGACACGATATGATCCATGTCCGGGCTCGACTCGCAGCGCACCCGCCAGCCCGAGCGGGCGAAAAACTCACCCACCATGACAATGCCGAACACGTGCTGCTCGCCGGGCGCGGGCGCCAGCATGACGCGCGGCGACACCTTGCCCGAGCCCAAATTGCAGGGTGCGTCGGCGTTGATGCGCTCGAGTACACGGTGCAGCTTCATCAGGCCGATGGTGACATCGGCGAAATCGCAGACATCCTCTGCCCACAAATCACCCAGATGACGTGCCGCAGGCGCGAGGAGCTTGAGCAGAACGTCGTCATGGGACGCGCCGGCGAACAGGAGGCCATTGACCTCGTCCACCAGCTCTTGAGGGTCGCTGGTCACGGTGCGCAGGGCGAAGCTTTCGACCAGAACGGCGTCAAAGGCGACGCTTTTCGACGCGGGGCGGGCCGGGCCTTCGGCTTCGGCGGCTTCGCGATTGATCAGCATGAGGCGGGGAATGATCTCGGCCTCAATCAGCTTGTCGAGCACTTCCTTGGGCGGTCCGGCCTTGTCCAGGTCGCAGGGTTTTGAGCTGCGTCCCCAGTTCTTCCAATTCAGGGAAGCTTGCGTCGTGCGGGCGAGTCCCGCCAATCCGAACCGGTCGAACTCCGCCTGCGCCATGTTGGGTGCCTTCTCTCCCGGGGTGGTCATAACCGGCGGTAAGGGCCGCCAAGGCTCGCCACGTTTATCTTTTTCCGCTGCCTTATTCTGGCGGCGGCATTGGCGGCGAACCGTCCCGGAACGAGGGGCCCCGGTTGTCCTCCGCCCCTGAATTGACACAAAGGGTGACAGGAAACCTGGACAGGCGCCAGAGAATTCGTACCGGAAATTTTCGGGGCGTCCGCTGTGGCAGGCGTTGCCGACTGTCAAACCCATAGAACGTCAAACAATATTGACACTTCGTCGAACCCTGCCGTACCTTTGGCCTTGCAAGTTAACCAGGGAGGGCGAGTCATGCAGGCCGACGCTCAGAGCCGCAATCGCCAGTTTTCAACCGTACAAGGGCGAACGCCCGGCGGTTCGACAGGCATCAGCGTCGCGTTTGATCGCATGCTGCAGGGCTGGATCGATACGGTCGCCCCCTGCCCCTGGACGGCGCATGCGGGTTCCGGCGCGAACTATCGCCACCGCATCCAGCGCGCCGCCGCCAAACCCCACGCGCCCCTTTACACGCCCGAGCAGCGCCGCCGCCGCGATGAAACGCCGTGGACCCTGGTTCAGGGCGTGCTGGCGCCGCTCCAGTTCCTTGTTTTCGCCGTCAGCCTGTTTCTCGTTTTGCGCTATCTGGCGACCGGCGAGGGCTATGTGCTGGCCACCGCCTCGGTGATCATCAAGACGCTGGTGCTCTACCTCATCATGGTGACGGGCGCCGTCTGGGAGAAAGTGGTGTTCGGCCGCTATCTCTTCGCGCCAGCCTTTTTCTGGGAAGACGTTTTCTCGATGCTCGTGCTGGCCCTGCACACCGCCTATATCGGCGCGGTCCTGTTCAGCATCGGCACGCCGCATCAGCAGATGATGATCGCGCTGGCGGCCTACTTCACCTACCTCATCAATGCAGGGCAGTTTCTGTGGAAGCTGCGGGCGGCGCGCATGGAGGGAGCAACCTCTTGACCGCCGCTTCCGCTTCCGCGCCTGCGCCTGCGCCGCTTGCCGGGGCGCAGGAAAACCCTGTCCTTCGTGAGCGCGGCCAGCGCGAAGTGTTCTGCGGCCTGACCGGCATCATGTGGCTGCATCGCAAGATCCAGGACGCCTTCTTCCTGATCGTCGGCTCGCGCACCTGCGCGCACCTGATGCAGTCGGCGGCCGGCGTGATGATCTTCGCCGAGCCCCGCTTCGCGACCGCCATCATTGAAGAGCGCGATCTGGCCGGCATGGCCGACGCCAATGAGGAGCTGGACCGCGTCGCGGCCCAGGTTCTGGCGCGCCGCCCGGACATCAAGACGCTCTTCCTGGTCGGTTCCTGCCCCAGCGAAGTGATCAAGATCGATCTGTCGCGCGCAGCGGCGCGGCTCAACGCCGCCCACGCGGGCGTGCGCGTGCTCAATTATTCGGGCAGCGGCATCGAGACGACCTTCACCGAAGGCGAGGACGCCTGCCTGGAATCGCTGGTTCCCGAACTGCCGCAGGACGATTCGCAAGAGCCTTCGCTTCTGGTGGTCGGCGCTCTGGCCGATGTGGTCGAGGACCAGTTCACCCGCCTGTTCGAGGCGATGGGTATCGGCCCGGTCCGCTTCCTGCCCGCGCGCACCTCTCACGATCTGCCGCCTGTGGGCCCCAATACCCGCTATCTCCTGGCCCAGCCCTTTATGGGCCGCACGGGTGCGGCGCTGGACGGTCGGGGCGCCAAGCGCATTTCCGCGCCCTTCCCCATGGGCGCCAAGGGGACCGAAGCCTGGCTGCGCGCCGCGGCGGATGTCTGGAACATTGATGCAGACCGGTTTGAGACCGTGGTCGCCGCCCCGCGGGCGCGCGCCGAGCGGGCGCTGGCGACCCATCGTGCGGACTTCACCGGGCGCAGCGTTTTCTTCTTTCCTGATTCCCAGCTCGAAATTCCGCTGGCGCGCTTCCTCTATGAGGAGCTGGGCGCGCAGCTGATCGAGGTGGGCACGCCCTATCTGCACCGCAGCCATCTTGATTGCGAACTGCCCCGCCTGCCCGCAGGCGTGCAACTGAGCGAGGGCCAGCACGTGGACTCCCAGCTCGACCGCTGCCGCGCGGCGCGCCCGGACCTGACGGTGTGCGGGCTGGGCCTGGCCAATCCGCTGGAGGCTGAGGGCCTGTCGACCAAATGGGCGATCGAGCTCGTGTTCACGCCGATCCACGGTTTTGAGCAGGCTGGCGATCTGGCCGAATTGTTTACGCGCCCGCTGCGGCGCCGCGATCTGTTGAGGGTTGGATGAAGCTCACGGTCTGGACATATGAGGGTCCGCCTCATGTCGGCGCCATGCGGGTCGCCACGGGCATGACGGACGTGCACTACCTGCTGCACGCGCCCCAGGGCGACACCTATGCCGACCTGTTGTTCACGATGATCGAACGGCGCAATCACCGCCCGCCGGTGACCTACACCACCTTCCAGGCGCGCGATCTGGGCTCGGACACGGCCGAGCTGTTCATGGACGCCGCGCGCGACGCCTATGAGCGCTTCAAGCCGGCGGCCATGCTGGTCGGCTCCTCATGCACGGCCGAGCTGATTCAGGATGATCCGGGCGGCCTCGCCCTGACGCTGGGCCTGCCGTGCCCGGTGCTGCCGCTGGAGCTGCCGTCCTATATGCGCCGGGAAAACTGGGGCGCGTCGGAAACCTTCTACCGCCTCGTGCGGGGCCTGGCGGGCGCCCATGCGCCGGCGCCGGGCGAGACCCGGGCCGAGCGCGCCCCCGGACCGCCGCGCTGCAATATTCTGGGCGGCACGGCGCTGGGCTTCCGCCACCGCGACGACATCAAGGAAATCAAGGGTCTTCTGGGCCGCCTCGGCATCGAGGTCGCGGTCTGCGCCCCGCTGGGCGCCGCCGCTGCCGACATCGCCCGCATGGGCGAGGCCGATTTCAACGTCGTGCTCTATCCCGAGATTGGCGAGGAAGCCGCGCGCTGGCTGGAGAAGACCTTCGGTCAGCCGCGCACCAAGATCGTCCCCATCGGCGTGGGCGCCACGCGCGACTTTGTGCGCGAAGTGGCCGAGATCGCCGGCGTCGATCCCGCTCCGGCGCTGGATGATGAAGACCTGCGCCAGCCCTGGTGGTCGCGGTCTGTGGACAGCAATTACCTCACCGGCAAGCGCGTCTTCGTGTTCGGCGATGCGACCCATGCCGTCGCCGCGGCCCGTGTGGCCGTCGAGGAGATGGGTTTCGAGCTGGTGGGGCTGGGCGCCTATAACCGCGAGTTCGCCCGCTCGGTGCGCGAAACGGCGGCGCGCTACGGCGTCGAGCCGCTGATCAGCGACGATTATCTGGAAGTGGAAGCGGCCATCGAGGCGGCGGCGCCGGAACTGGTGCTGGGCACCCAGATGGAGCGCCACATCGCCAAGCGCCTGGGCATTGGCTGCGCGGTCATCTCCGCGCCGGTCCATGTTGAGGACTTCCCGGCCCGCTACGCCCCGCAAATGGGCTATGAGGGCGCCAATGTCCTGTTCGACACCTGGGTTCATCCGCTGGTGATGGGGCTGGAGGAACACCTTCTGGGCATGTTCCGCGAGGACTTCGAGTTCAATAACGACGCCGGGCCCTCCCATCTGGGCTCGCACAAGCAGGCGCCGGCTCCGGCGCCCGCATCCGCTTCGGTCCACCTGGCCGAGGCCAATCCTGAAACAGCTGACGCCGCCGCGGTCTGGCGCGACGACGCTCTGGCCGAGCTGAAGAAGATTCCCTTCTTCGTGCGCGGCAAGGCGCGCCGCAACGCCGAGACCTTCGCCGCCCAGAGCGGTGCGGAGGTGATCACGCTGGAGACGCTCTATGATGCAAAAGCCCATTACGGCCGCTGAGGCGGCCCCGATCCGCATCGTTATCGTCACGCTGGACAACCATCTGGCGGGGGCGGCGGAACGCGCGCAGCGCACCTTGCGCGCTGACTATCCCGGGCTCGAACTGGCGTTTCATGCTGCGGCGGATTTTGCGGCGAGCCCGGACTCGCTGGAGCGCTGCCTGAATGACATTGCGCGCGGCGACATCATCGCCGCCAACATGCTGTTCCTGGAAGATCACATCCAGGCCGTGCTGCCGGCGCTCAAAGCGCGCGCGCCCCATTGCGACGCCATTGTGGGCTCCATGTCGGCGCCCGAAGTGGTGCGCCTGACGCGCCTGGGCGGGCTGGATATGAGCGCGCCCCAGAGCGGCCTGATGATGGCGCTGAAGAAACTGCGCGGCGGCACGAATAACGGCGCGCCCAAGGCGGGGGGCAAGAGCCAGCTCGCCATGCTGCGCCGCCTGCCCAAATTGCTGCGCTTCCTGCCGGGCAAGGCGCAGGATCTGCGCGCCTATTTCCTGACCATGCAGTACTGGCTGGCCGGGTCGGAATCCAATTTCACCAACATGATCCGCAATCTGGTGGACCGCTACGCCGCCGGCCCGCGCGCCGTGCTGCGCGGCCGCGCCAGGGTCGAGGCGCCGGTGGAATACCCCGAACAGGGGCTCTATCACCCCGATGTGCCGGGCCGGATTTCTGATCGCGTGTCGGCCCTGCCGGCGGGCCGCGGCCAGGGCAAGGGCCGTGTCGGCCTGCTGGTCATGCGCTCCTATCTGCTGGCGGGCGACAGCGCCCATTATGACGGCGTGATCCGCGCGCTGGAGGCTCATGGCCTCGACGTGGTTCCGGCGTTCGCCAGCGGGCTCGACGCCCGCCCGGCAGTGGAGAATTACTTCATCGAGCATGGACGCCCGACCGTGGACGCCGTGGTGTCGCTCACCGGCTTCTCGCTGGTTGGCGGCCCCGCCTATAACGATGCGCGCGCCGCCGAGACGCTGCTGGCCAAGCTCGACGTGCCATATCTGGCCGCCCACCCGCTGGAGTTCCAGTCGCTGGAAGACTGGCGCGCCTCCACCGCCGGCCTGACGCCGGTGGAAGCCTCCATGATGGTGACCCTGCCCGAGCTTGACGGCGCGACCAATCCGATGGTGTTCGGTGGGCGCTGCGCGGACGGCGTGGTCTGCCGCGGCTGCAAGCGCCAGTGCGCCTTCCCCGAAGGCCAGCCGCGCGCCATGCAGGTGTGCGCCGAGCGCGCCGAGGCCCTGTCGGCGCGTGTCGCCAAGCTGGTGACCCTGCGCCGCGCCAAGCTGAAGGACCGCAAGGTCGCGGTGGTGCTGTTCAACTTCCCGCCCAATGCCGGCGCGGCGGGCACGGCGGCCAATCTCTCGGTCTTCGCTTCGCTCCACAATCTCCTCCACGCCATGAAGGCCGAAGGCTATTCGGTGGAGCCGCCCGCGACGCTCGATGAGTTGCGCGCGGCGGTGCTTGAGGGCGATTCAGCCCGGTTCGGGACCGACGCCAATATCCTCGACCGCATCCCGGTGAACGATCACGTGATGCGCGAGCCGCACCTGAAAGAGATTGAAGCCCAGTGGGGCCCGGCGCCGGGGCGCAAGGACACCGATGGCCGCTCGATCTTCGTGCTCGGCGCGCAGTTCGGCAATGTGATGATCGGCCTTCAGCCAGGCTTTGGCTATGAGGGTGACCCGATGCGTCTTCTGTTCGAGGGCAGCTTTGCGCCGACCCATTCCTTCTCGGCCTTCTACCGCTATGTGCGCGAGGACTTCGCCGCCGACGCCGTGCTGCACTTCGGCACCCATGGCGCGCTGGAGTTCATGCCCGGCAAGCAGACCGGCATGTCCAGCGAATGCTGGTCGGACCGGCTGATCGGCGATGTGCCCAACTTCTATCTCTACTGCGCCGACAACCCGTCTGAAGGCCTGATCGCCAAGCGCCGCAGCGCGGCCACGCTGATCAGCTATCTCACCCCGCCGATTTCCAAGGCCGGCCTGTATCGCGGCATGACGGAGCTCAAAGCCACGCTCAGCGACTGGCGCCTCCTGGCGCCCGACACGCCGGCCAATCGCCGCGACGCGCTGGCCGAGCTCATCCAGACCCAGGCCAGCGTGCTGGATCTGGCCAAGCCCGAACCGTTTTGGACCGGCGCGGACGGCACCCACATCGACAAGCTGCGCGAGACGCTGACCGAGCTGGAAAGCACCCTCATCCCCAACGGTCTGCACATTCTGGGCGAAGTGCCTGACACGGCGGCCCGGCGCGAACTGCTCTCGGCTATCGCCGAGATCGAGCGCGGGACCCCGCCGCCCGACAATGCGCTGGACCGGTTGATGGAAACCGGCGAAGCGGCGTCGGCGCTGGCGCTCTTGCCTGCTGCGCAGCGCGAGACCTGGGCGCCGGTGTTTGACCGGCTGGCCGCCACGCAAAACGGCCTCAGCGCCAACCGCGAACTGGAATCGACCCTGCACGCCATTGGCGGCGGGTTTGTCGCGCCGGTGGCGGGTGGTGATCTGGTGCGCAACCCCGACATTCTGCCCACGGGCCGCAATCTGCACGGCTTTGACCCCTTCCGCCTGCCCAGCCCCTGGGCGGTGCGCGACGGCGCGGCGCAGGCCCAGCGCCTGATCGACCGCCACATCGCCGATACCGGCGCCATGCCGGAAACCGTCGCTCTGGTGCTGTGGGGCACGGATAATCTGAAGACCGAAGGCGGACCGATTGCTCAGGCCCTCGCGCTGATCGGCGCGCGGCCCAGGCAGGACTCCTTCGGCCGCCTGTGCGGCGCCGAGCTGATCCCGCTGGAGGAGCTTGGCCGTGCGCGCATCGATGTTCTGATGACCCTCTCGGGCATTTTCCGCGATCTTCTGCCCCTGCAGACGAAAATGCTGGCCGAGGCGGCCTATCTGGCCGCAACGGCGGACGAGCCTGCCGACCTTAACCCGGTCCGGCGCCACGCCCTGGCGTATGCCGCCGAACATGGCGTCGACATGGATACCGCGTCCTTGCGCGTCTTTTCCAACGCCGACGGAGCCTATGGCGCCAACGTCAACCAGCTGATCGACAGCGGCATGTGGGATGACGAGAACGAGCTGGCTGACGCCTATCAGACCCGCAAATGCTACGCGTTTGGCCGCAATGGCATGCCGGCCAAGCAGGGCGAGCTTCTGGGCTCGATTCTGAGCGAAGTGGATCTGGCGTATCAGAACCTCGACTCGGTTGAGCTCGGCGTCACCACGATCGACCACTATTTCGATACGCTGGGCGGCATTGGCCGCGCGGTGCATCGCGCCCGCGGCAAGGAATCGCCGGTCTATATCGGCGACCAGACCTCGGGCGAGGGCAAGGTGCGCTCCCTGTCCGAACAGGTGGCGCTGGAGACCCGCACACGGGTGCTCAATCCGCGCTGGTATGAATCCATGCTGCGCCACGGGCATGAGGGCGTGCGCAATATCGAGGCGCACGTGACCAACACCATGGGCTGGTCGGCGACCACCGGCCAGGTGGATCCCTGGATCTATCAGAAGATCACCGAGACCTATGTGCTGGACGAGGCGATGCGTGATCGTCTCGCCGAGCTCAATCCCAAGGCCTCTGCCCGCCTGTCCGAACGTCTGATCGAGGCGCATGAGCGCAACTATTGGAGGCCTGACGCGGCCACGCTGGAGGCGCTCAAGCGCGCCGGTGAAGCCATTGAAGACCGGCTGGAGGGAATCGCCCCCGCCGCAGTGAAAATCGCATGACCGCGCGCACGCAAACCTCGCGCACAAGGATGGCCCTATGACCACGCTGAAGCTCAATCGACCCGCGCCCAAGCGCCCTGACGGGGAGGGCAGCTTGCAGGTCCATCTGGATCCGTCGCTGGCCATTGATTCTGCGAAAGTGTTCGCGGTCTACGGCAAGGGTGGGATCGGCAAGTCGACGACCTCGTCGAACCTGTCGGTCGCGTTCTCCAAGCTGGGCAAGAAGGTCCTCCAGATCGGCTGTGACCCGAAGCATGATTCCACCTTCACCCTGACCAAGCGCCTGGCGCCCACGGTGATCGACGTGCTCGAAAGCGTCGACTTCCACACCGAGGAGCTGCGCACCGAGGACTTCGTGTTCGAGGGCTATAACGGTGTGATGTGCGTGGAGGCCGGCGGCCCGCCTGCGGGCACGGGCTGCGGCGGCTATGTGGTGGGCCAGACGGTGAAGCTCCTGAAAGAGCACCATCTTCTGGACGACGCCGACATCGTAATCTTCGACGTTCTGGGCGATGTGGTGTGCGGCGGCTTCGCCTCGCCGCTGCAGCACGCCCATCGCGGCCTGATCGTGGCGGCCAATGATTTTGACTCCATCTTCGCCATGAACCGGATCATGGCGGCGATCGGCGCCAAGTCGAAAAATTACGAAGTGCGCCTGGGCGGCGTGATCGCCAACCGCTCGGCGGCCACCGATCAGATCGACCGCTTCGCTGACGCCACCGGGCTCAACCGGCTGGCGCATTTCCCTGATCTCGACGCCATCCGCCTGTCGCGCCTGAAGAAGAGCACCCTGTTCGAGATGGAGTCCACGCCCGAGCTGGAAGCGGTGAAGACCGAGTACATGCGTCTGGCCGCCTCGCTGCTGGCGGGGATCGAGCCGTGCCTGGCCACGCCGATGAAAGATCGCGAGATCTTCGACTTCCTGGGATTTGAATGATGGCCAACGCCACTTACACCCACACGCGCGACGCGCTTGAGACCTATTTCGACCGCACCGCGGCCGATGCCTGGGCCAAGCTGACGTCCGAAGCGCCGGTGAGCGGCATTCGGGCAACCGTCCGCGCCGGACGCGACTCTTTGCGCGACACCTTCCTGTCCTGGCTGCCTGAGGACATGACCGGCGAGACCGTGCTGGATGCGGGCTGCGGCCCGGGCCAGCTCTCCTTCGCCATGGCGGGGCGCGGCGCCCATGTGGAGGCCGTCGATCTGTCGGCGTCCTTGTTGGAGATCGCCGCACAGCGCGCCCCGGCGGATCTGCCTGGCTCCGTCACCTTCCGCGCGGGCGACATGCTCGACGCGTCGGGCGGCATGGTGGACCGGGTGGTGGCGATGGACTCGGTGATCCATTACGGCCCCGACGACATAGTCGCCATGATCAAGGGTCTGGCCAGCCGCGCGAAGACCTCGGTCATGTTCAGCTTCGCGCCGCGCACACCGCTGCTCACCGTGATGCACGCGGCCGGCAAGCTGTTCCCCAAATCGGACCGCGCCCCGGCGATTGTCCCGATCTCGGAAAGCGGCCTGCGCCGCCGGATCGAGGCCTGCCCGGAGCTTCAGGGCTGGCGGATCGGGCGGACCAGGCGCATCGACAGCTTCTTCTACATCTCTCAGGCGATGGAGCTGGTGCAGGCATGAAGCGCGGATCGGCATCTCTGGCGCGGCGCTGGGCGGAGCTTGGAATTTCCATGCTCCCCTTTGCGGACGTGGCCACAAAAGAGCTGCCGCTCACCCAGCTCCTGCGCCTGTCTCTCTTCCAGGTCTCTGTGGGCATGGCGGCGGTCCTGCTCACCGGCACGCTCAACCGGGTGATGATCGCCGAGCTTGGCATGCCCGCCGTGCTCGTCGCCCTGATGGTCGCCCTGCCGCTGGTATTCGCGCCGCTGCGCGCCCTGATCGGGTTCAAGTCCGACACCCACGTGTCTGCGCTGGGCTGGCGGCGCGTGCCGTTCATCTGGTTCGGCTCGCTGATGCAGTTTGGCGGGCTCGCGATCATGCCGTTCGCGCTGCTCGTCATGTCAGGCGATTCCGGCGCGCCGGTGGGGCTAGGCATGGCGGCCAGCGCGCTCGCCTTCCTGCTGGTGGGCGCCGGCATGCACACCACCCAGACCGCGGGCCTGGCGCTGGCGACAGATCTGGCGACGGAGGAAAACCGTCCCCGGGTCGTGGCGCTGCTCTATGTGATGCTGCTGGTCGGCATGCTGATCAGCTCCATCGTGATCGGCCTGCTGCTCATCGATTTCTCGGAGCTGGCGCTGATCCGCGTGGTTCAGGGCGCCGCTGCGCTGACCATCGTTTTGAATATCGCCGCCCTTTGGCGCCAGGAGGCGCGGGCGCCGCAGCTGACCAGCCCCGATCGCCCCCGCCCCACTTTCGCTGAAGCCTGGGCCGCCTTCTCGGCCGGCGGACGCCAGACGCGCCTGCTGGTCGCCATTGGCCTGGGCGCTGCGGCGTTCGCCATGCAGGACGTGCTGCTGGAGCCCTATGGCGGCGAAGTGCTTGGCTTGTCGGTGGCAGGCACCACCGTCCTCACCGCCCTGTGGGCGGCGGGCGCGCTGGCCGGCTTCGGACTGGCGGCCAAAGGGCTCGCCTCCGGCTTTGATCCCCATCGCCTGGCCGCCTACGGCATGGTGGTGGGCGTGTTCGCCTTTGCCTTTGTGATTATGTCCGATCCGCTGGGATCGCCCTTCATGTTCCGCGCCGGCGCCGTGCTGATCGGGCTGGGCGGCGGCCTGTTTGCGGTGGGCACGCTCACCGCCGCGATGGAGCTCGGGCAGGGCAGCGGGTCCGGCATTGCGCTGGGCGCCTGGGGCGCGGTGCAGGCGACGGCGGCAGGGCTGGCCATCGCGGTCGGCGGCGGCATTCGCGACGGCGTCGAGGCGCTGGCCCAGACCGGCGTGCTGGGTCCGGGCATGACCGGACCGGCCGTTGGATATTCAGTAGTTTACCACATCGAAATTGCGCTCCTGTTCGCCGCCCTCGTGGCGATCGGGCCGCTCGCTCGCCACGCCGGCGGCCGATCGGGGCGCACACCCGGAAAATTCGGCATCGCCGAATTCCCCGGCTAAAGGCTCAAAGGGAGGCCTTGTCATGACTGATGGAACAATTATCGGCTCGCTGGACCTGACGACCTTGCTATTCACAGCATTCGTCGCGTTCTTCATCGGCCTTGTATTCTACCTGCGCCGCGAGGACCGCCGCGAAGGCTATCCGCTGGAAGCTGACACCACCGGCAAGCTGGAACATCCCGGTTCGGCCTGGTTTCCCACGCCCAAGGAGATGAAGCTGCCCAGCGGCGTCAGCGCCTTCAAGCCGGACTCCCGCCGCGAGCCTGTCTCCGACAAGATGAAGCGGCTCGCTGTGTGGCCAGGCGCGCCGTATGAGCCGGTGGGCGATCCCATGACGGCCGGTGTCGGCCCGGGCGCCTACGCGCTGCGCGACGACACGCCGGACCTGACCCACGAAAACCTGCCCAAAATCGTGCCGATGCGGACCCTGCCGGACTTCGACGTCGCCAAGGGCGACGCCGCCCCGCGCGGCATGACCGTGATCGGCGGCGATGGCCAGGCGGCCGGTGTGGTCAGCGATATCTGGGTGGACCGCGCCGAGGCGCTGGTGCGCTATTATGAGATCGAGCTGGCCGATGGCGGCCGCAAGGTGCTTGCGCCCTTCGCCTTCACCAATATCAAGGGCAAGGCGCGCCAGGCCCGCATTGAATCGCTGCAGTCGGGCCAGTTCTCCGGCGTCCCGGCTCATGCTTCGCCCGACCAGGTGACGCGCCTCGAGGAAGAGCGGATCAGCGCCTATTACGCGGCGGGCACGCTCTATGGCACGCCGGGCAAAGCGGAGCCGTGGTGCTGATATGTGCGATCCTGACAAAATGAAGCCTGAGCCCATTCCCGGCCTGCCCGACAATCTGCCTGAGGGTGAGCGCATCCTCTGGAGCGGCGGGCCGGACTGGAAATCGCTGGCCCTGCACGTCTTCCACGTGCGCGCGGTGGCGATCTATTTCGCTATCCTGATCACCTGGGAGGCCAGTTCGGGCCTGTCGGCCGGTGTCGCCATGGGCGAGGCGGTCACGACGGGGGTCCTGCAGGTCCTGCTCGCCGCCGCTGCTATCGGCCTGTTGTCGCTGTTCGCCTGGCTGATCGCCCGCTCCACGGTCTACACCGTGACCAATGAGCGGGTGGTGATCCGCGCCGGGGTGGCGCTGCCCAAGGCGGTCAATATCCCGTTCAAGGTGATCGGCTCGGCCTCGCTCAAGGCCCGCGCCAACGGCAATGGCGATATCCCGCTGCAGCTGACCGGACCTGACCGCGTAGCCTATCTGTCGCTGTGGCCGCATGTGCGGCCCTGGCGCATCAACAATGCCCAGCCCATGCTGCGCGGCCTGCCCGACGCGGCCAACGCCGCACAGATGCTGGCCGGGGCGCTGGCGGAGAAGGCGGGTCAGCCCGCGCCGCGCATCGCCGTGCCGGCGGCTGAAAAGCCCCGCCGCCAGTCCATGCCTGACCGCGCCGCCGCTGCGGTGAACAGCTAGAAACTGATGGAAACCGGGACCATGAAAGAGAACCGCCAGGAAGTCATTCACCGCCGCGCCGTGCAGGGCATGGTCGTCCTGGTCGTGCTGACGGTGATGCTGGCGGCGTTCACCCAGTTCACCGGCGGCGGGGCGCGCTATGCGCCCGAAGGCGCGCCCGTGGCGACCGCTGAACTCCTCTTCGAAGACGGCGAGCGTGGCCTGGTCACGGTGGACAGCGCCGTGACCGGCGCGCGCCTCATCGAGTATGGCGAGAATGAAGGCGTGTTCGTACGCGCCATCATGCGCACCGTGGCGCGCCAGCGCCGCATGCGCGGCATGGGCCGGGAGACCCCGGTGCAGTTGTCGCGCTTCGAGGGTGGCGCGCTCTGGCTGATCGATCCGGCCAGCGGCGTGAACATGTATCTCAACGCTTTCGGGCCGGACAATCTGGCCGCCTTCTCCGAAATCATGGAGCGTCAGGAGCAAAGCCTGCGCGCCGAAGCCGAAGGCGTCGCGTCATGAGCCGGGGTCCGCGCCAGTTTGATGTGAACTGCACCATCGAGGTGGAGCACACCAATGAACATCTCCACGCCCATGTGGCGCTGGAGGGCGATGTGCCGATCTATCCGGGCGACCGGGTGCGGGTGCACGGCTCTCCGATCCGGGTCAATTACGGCGAGGCCGCCCGCTATGACCGGGGCGCCACCGTGATGCGTGCGGGCTGGCTGTCGCGCCAGTGGACGCGCCTGATGGCGCGCCTGGAAATCACGGAACTTTACGAAGTCAGCTTTTCCGCCGGGAGGACATTATGAACACCGCGACCCTCGACACGGCCGCCGCGCCACGCGCGCGCCAGGAGCCCAACGAATCCACCCGTCTGGCCCAGACTGACACCATTCTGAGCCCGCGCTTCTACACCACTGACTTCAACGAGATGGACGCGCTTCAGGTCGAGCCGGTACGCGCCGAGTGGGACAAGCTGATCGCGGAAATGGAAGCCGATCCCAATCGCGGCCATTTCAAACGCACCGAGGCGTTCGACAATGCGCTGATGAGCCTGCCTGAGGGTCTGCGCAAGGAGTTTGTCGACTTCCTTGTGAGTTCGCTGACGTCCGAATTTTCCGGCTGCGTGCTGTACGGGGAGATCGTGAAGAACACGAAAAATCCCGACATGCGCAAGCTGTTCAAGATGATGGCGCGCGACGAAAGCCGCCATGCCGGTTTCATCAACACGTGTCTGAAAGATTACGGGATTGGCGTCGATCTCGGCTTCCTGACCAAGACCAAGAAATACACCTTCTTCAAGCCGAAATTCATTCTGTATGCGACGTATCTGTCGGAGAAGATCGGCTATGCGCGCTACATCACGATCTACCGCCAGCTCGAGCGGAATCCGGAATACCAGTTCCACCCGATTTTCAACTGGTTCAAGGAATGGTGTAACGACGAGTTCCGCCATGGCGAGGCGTTCGCCCTGATCATGCGGGCCAATCCGCACCTTCTGCGCGGCATGAACAAGCTGTGGATCCGCTTCTTCCTGGTGGCGGTCTATTCGACCATGTATGTGCGCGATCACGCGCGCCCGCACTTCCATGCGGCGCTGGGCGTGGACCCCACCGAGTACGACCACCAGGTCTTCCGCCTGACCACCGAGATCACCCGGCAGGTTTTCCCGCTGACGCTGGACACTGACAGCCCGAAATTCCGCGCCGGCCTTGAGCGCATGCGCGTGATCATGGGCCGCATGGAAGACGCCAAGGCGCAAGGCGGGTTCATGGGCGGGATCAAGCGCGGCCTCGCCGGCTTCCAGGCCTTCACCACCTTTGTCAGCCTGTATCTGCACCCGGTCCAGCGCCACGAACTGCCCGACGACATCCGTCTGGCCCCGGTCTGGTAGCGAGCTGCGCGCATGAGCCTGGTCGCCCCCATCCTCGCCACGCTGGCGCTCTGGTGGATCTCCACCGGAGCCATATTGATGCTGGGCGAGCGCTCTGAGCGCTCGCGCCGCGCCGCCATGGTCATCGTCAGCGTGCTGGCGGTGGGGAGCCTCGCCGGCCTGTGGCTGGTGCGTGACCTGACGACGCCGCTGGGCGCTTATGCCGGGGCGTTATGCGCGCTGACGCTGTGGGCGTGGCATGAGATGAGCTTCCTGTTCGGCTATCTCACCGGCCCCAACCGCAAGCCCTGCCCGGACAATCTGACCGGCTGGCCGCGCTTCCGGGCCGCTGCGGCGACGCTGATGCATCATGAGCTGGCCATTGCGGCCACCGTCGTGGTGATGGCGCTCATGAGCATCGGCGCGGCCAATATGGTGGCGCTGCAGCTCTTCGTGCTCCTGTTCGCCCTGCGCCTCAGCTCGAAGTTCAATCTCTTCCTGGGCGCGCCCCACTTCACTGACCAGTTCCTGCCCGGACGGCTTGGCCATCTGCGCAGCTATTTCAGCCCCCGCCCGGCCGGGGGGTTCTTTGTGATCACCACAAGCGTGATCGCCGTGCTGGCCGGGGCTCTGATGTGGAGCGCCGCCACCGCCGCCTCTCCGTTTGAGGCCGCCGCCTTCGCTCTTCTGGGGACGCTTGCGGTCCTGGGGGTGATCGAACACCTGTTTCTGGCCCTGCCGCTGCCTGACGCAGCGCTGTGGCGTTGGCTTTTACCGGCGCGCGACCCGCGCCGCTCACCCGATCTGTGAGGGGAGGGAACATCATGGACTTCCAGGGTTTTTTCGAAGACGAGCTGTCCAGCCTCAAGGCTGAAGGCAATTACCGCGTCTTCAACAACATCGAGCGGCGCAAGGGCGCCTTCCCCGTGGCCACGCGCCATGAGGACGATATCGAGACCGAAGTGACGGTGTGGTGCTCGAACGACTATCTGGGCATGGGCCAGAACGCCGTCGTGCTCGACGCCATGCATGAGGCGCTGGAGCGCTGCGGCGCCGGCGCCGGGGGGCCGCGCAATATTTCAGGCACCAATCATTATCACGTGCTGCTGGAGCGCGAGCTGGCCGATCTGCACGGCAAGGAAGCCGCGCTTTTGTTCACATCAGGCTATGTGTCCAACTGGGCGACCCTGGGCACGCTGGCGGCGCGCATTCCTGGATGCATCGTGCTGTCGGACGCGCAAAACCATGCCTCGATGATCGAGGGCATCCGCCATTCGCGGGCGGAAAAGCATGTGTTCGCGCACAATGATCCTGATGATCTCGACCGCCGTCTGAGCCAGCTTGATCCCGACGCACCCAAGCTGGTGGCGTTTGAATCGGTCTATTCCATGGACGGCGACATCGCCCCCATCGCCGAGATCTGCGACGTGGCCGAGCGCCATGGCGCCATGACCTATCTTGATGACGTGCACGCGGTGGGTCTGTACGGCCCGCGCGGCGGCGGCATCGCCGAGCGCGAAGGCCTGATGGACCGCGTCACCCTGATCGAGGGCACGCTGGGCAAGGCCTACGGCGTGATGGGCGGCTATATCGCCGGCTCGGCGGCGCTCTGCGATTTCGTGCGGTCCTTCTCCTCGGGCTTCATTTTCACCACCGCCCTGCCGCCGGCCGTGGCGGCCGGCGCGCTGGCGGCGGTGCGCTATCTCAAGGTCTCCGACATGGAGCGCCAGCGCCAGCGCCGCAATGTGCGCCGTGTGCGCGCCAAGCTCGCCTCAATGGGCATTCCAACGCTGGATAACCCCAGTCATATCGTGCCGGTGATGGTGGGCGATCCGGTCAAGTGCAAACGCATCAGCGACTGGCTGATGAGCCAGCACGGCATTTATGTGCAGCCGATCAACTATCCCACCGTGCCCAAAGGCGCCGAGCGTTTGCGTGTGACGCCGTCGCCGGTTCATAGCGATGCGGATATTGATCGCCTTATCACCGCCCTGTCGGAAATCTGGTCGGAATGCGCCCTGCACCGCAAATTCAACGTCGCCTGACCTCCGGTCCGGACGATCGCATCATATCGGCCATCGGCCCCGACGACGCGCGCTTCCCTGTGGAGAAGCTGAAAGCGCATCGCGAGGGCCTGTTGCACGATGCTGTCTCGGTGTTTGTGTTTGATGGCGCCGAGACACTCCTGCAGCGCCGGGCGGCGGCCAAGTATCATTGCGCCGGGCTGTGGGCGAATGCCTGCTGCACCCATCCCGACTGGGGCGAGGACGCGGGCGCCAGCGCCCGCCGGCGTCTGATTGAAGAGCTGGGCCTGGATCTCGAACTCACTGAAATCGCCCTGACCACCTACCGTGCTGATGTGGGCGGCGGACTGGTCGAGCATGAACGCGTGCGCATGTTTCGTGCGGACGTGGACCGGCGCGCCCTGTCCTTCGATCTCGATCCGCTGGAAGTGTCAGAGGTGCGCTGGGTGACCCGCGAGGCGCTGACGCGTGAGATCGCTGCGACGCCGCAGATCTTTGCGCCCTGGCTGCGCATTTATCTCCAACGCTGGGACGCGCTGGGCCTCACCCGCTAGAGCGTTATCCGGCCTGACAGCGTCAGGCCGCACGCTCCAGCTCTATCATCTGGAGCGCAACTATTTCCGAAAACCGGTTCCCACTTTTCGGATTGCGCTCTTGACCACCGCACAAGAAAAAGGCCCCCGGGTGGTGCTTGAGTGCACCGCCCGGGGGCCCGTTGAGCGCCCCTGAAGGCAGGGGCTTTAGAGGTTAGTCGAGCGGCCGCGCGATGCCGTTCTCGCTGGCCCAGATGAACCAGTTGTCGACAACGGTGCCCGTGATCAGGATGCCGATGCCGCCCGTCAGGGTGGTCAGAACGGCGAACCACCAGGCCCAACGGTGGATGGATTCCATCGTCGCGTTGAAGCCCATGGTCCAGCGCCAGAACAGCGCCGCCCGCTCGGTGGCGGTGCCACGATCGCTGATCTGTTCGATCTCGCGATCGCCGCCAAAGCGGCCCACCGCCAGGATCGTCGCGCCGTGCATGGCGAACAGCAGGGCTGAGCCGTACAGGAAGGCGATCGAGAGCATGTGGAACGGGTTGTAGAACAGGTTCCCGTAGATCAGGGAGAAGTTATTGGTCCAGTCGAGGTGGCTGAAAATGCCGAATGGCACCGCCTGGGACCAATCCCCCATCAGCATGGGCCGGATAAAGCCCAGAACCAGGTAGAGCCAGATCGCCGAGGCGAACGCCCAGGCCACATGGGTGCCCAGGCCCAGCTGGATCGCGCGCCGGTATGTGCGCACCCCCCACAGCAGGATCGAGGCGGTCAGGAAGAAGCCGGCCAATATGTACCACCCGCCCTCATTGAGAGGGACGAAGGGCTGGAAGCCGTATTCAGGCCCCGGAGGATCCAGGGTCAGCCAGAAGAACTCGCGGCCGAAGGCCAGCGGGTCCCAGTTCACCGAGGCCAGCATGTTCAGGCCGATAATCTCGATCGCGATGAAGCCGCACAGAAGCGAGGCGACACCGGTGAAGCCGAGATAGATCGGACCGATCTGGGCGTTGCCGATCCGGCCGAGGAGGTGGCTGAAGAAGCCCCCGCCATAGCGCGGTTCGTCGCCGGCCGGCAGGTGAACACCCTGCTCGACAGGGCCGCGGACCTGAACCTGGGTGAAGATGTTTTGATAGGTTGTCATCATATGTCTCCGCTCAGCTCCAGATCGGCAGCTCGCGCCACCAATCCCACCAGTCCACCCATGACCGGACCCACGGTCCGGAGATGATGATGCAGACTGCACTCCAGAATCCGGCGGACAGCGCCAGGAACAGGCCCAACCGGTGGATCCCCAGCGGGCCGATCGAATAGCCCAGGATGTCGCGGAAGAAAGTGTCCTCGTGGTCCGGCGTCTTCACGGTCTTGCCCTTGCCCGGATTGGTCGCCGACAGAACCAGTGCGCCGTGAAGGCCCAGGGCGAAGGTCGTGATGAAGAAGAAGCTCACCGCGATCATGTGCGCCGGGTTGTAGTGGAAGTTCACGTAGGCGTAGCCCACGTTCGAGACCCAATCGAGGTGGCTCATGATGCCGTAGGGGAACCCTTCCCCCCAGGCGCCCAGGAGCATGGGCCGGAAGATGTTGAGGGTCACAAAGGCGAAGATCGCGACACCAAAAGCGATGGGCACGTGATAGCCAATGCCCAGCTTGCGGCAGATTTCCACCTCTCGCAGCGCCCACGATATGAACGCGCCAGTCGCGCAGATGGTGATGATTTGCCACAAACCGCCCTCTCGCATCGGCGCCAGGGCGAGCCCGTAGCTGACGTCAGGCGGCTGAATGTCGATCAGCCAGGGATTCCATGTATCGCCGAGCGAGGCGGCGAAAAAGATGAGCCCGGTGCCGAGCACCGAGAAGAAGATCGTTGTCACGCCGAAGAAGCCGACAAAGAACGGACCTATCCAGAAATCAAACAGATCTCCGCCGATCAGCGTTCCGCCGCGGACCCGATATTTGCGCTCGTAACTCAATAATGCCATTGCACTATCTCCGTTATCGGTCGTCCGGGCGGCGCCGGGCGCATTGCGCCCGGCCCCGCTGTACGGCCGTCAGGATTGACCAGATCGCGCGTTTGCGTCTGGCTCGCCGCCCGCTAGTGACGGCGTCAAGCGCCCGTCAACTCGCTAGAGATAAACGGACTCGGTCGCGGTGATGGAGGCCATGCCGCCACCAGCTGCGCCGTCGATCCAGTTGTACCTGTCGCTAGAGAGCAGGATGAAATGGATCAGCATCGCCAGTGTGAAAAGGAACACGAAGAGCGCGATAATCGCCCGGCGCGGATCGAACAGAAGCCAAATTTTCCACATGATTTCGTTCTCCTAACCGAGCCACGGACGCCACACCCACACGAGAACGTGGGCGATGACGGCGATGACAGTGAATCCGATGAAACTCGTGACGAAGATCTTGTGGAACTCCTTCGCCTCGTTTTCAGAAAGTCCGGACATTGAGTCACTCATGAGACTTTACTCCATAAGGCGCTGCGGAACGTCCGCAGCCGGTGAAATCGCGGCAAAAGGCGCCGCGACAGTTTCCCGGGCCGGCAGGGCCGGTCCGGAAACGAGAATGGAAGGGCGCGGGCGCGCTCATGCACCTTGCCCTTCCAGAAGGAACCGCTCCGCGCCCTGAACATGGGCGCAGGTTACCGTGCTGGCGCCGTCGCGCCTTGCGTTCGCCTCGGCGGCGTCGCGCAGCCTCTTGGCGGCGGAGATGCGGGTGAGAATCGGCTGGCGCTCGACCAGATCGTCCATGGCGTCGCGCGCATCACTGTCCCAGGCGAGCTCGCGGGCGAGGCGCGCGGGCGTGGCCGGCGCGCGGTCCATGTCGGCACCGAGCGGCAGGATGTGGAACAGCGCGTCAAACAGCGCGTTGCAGGTTTCCTGGATCAGATAGGTGGCGCCCGAATAGCCCATGAAGGGTGTGCCGGTATGCCGGCGGATCACGGCGCCGGGGAAGGAGGCCGGGATGAAGCGCGAGCGTCCGCCGGTCTCGGCCAGATACATCCGCTCATTAAAGCTGCCGAACATGATGAAGGGCGGCGTGTCCTTGATCGCCTGACGCACCGCGGCGTTATCCGGCTTCACCCCGGCGCGCCGGGAGAAGGCGAAACTGCACGGCAGGCCCATCTCCTCGTGGAGGAAATGCTTCAGGCCCCGGGCATAGGTCTCGTTGGCCACCACCGCAAAGCTGGCGGTGCCAAAGAAGTCCTGGGTCACCGACCGCCACAAATCCCACAGCGGCTTGATCGTGGTGTGGCGCTCGCGCTCGATAAACGGCTCGGCGTCCAGCTCCAGCAATTCAGCCAGCTTGCGCAGGAATTTTGTGGTGGAGTGCAGGCCGATGGGCGCCTGCAGATACGGCGCATCCAGCGCTTCGCACAGAAGCCGCCCGAACTCGCGGTACATGCAGATATTCACATCTGCATCGACCAGGCGCGGCATGTTGGCCAGATGGCTGCCCAGCGGCATGACCATGTTGACCTCTGCGCCGATGCCTTCGACCAGGCGGCGGATTTCGGCCAGGTCCGAGGGCATGTTGAACATGCCATAGGCCGGGCCGATGATATTGACGCGCGGCTTGGCGCCGTCGGCGCGTTTCTTCGCCTTGGGCCGCTTGCCGTGCTTGGCGCCGTACTCGGTCCACAGCCATAAAAGCGCGCGGTCCGCGCTCTGCCACTGATCCTCGTCGATCGTGCGCGGCAGGAAGCGGTGAATATTCAGGCCTTCAGGCGTCACGCCGCCGCCGATCATTTCGGCGATGGAGCCGGTGACCACCACGGCCGGCAGGTCGGGCTCCAGCGTCTCGTGGGCGCGCTTCATGGCCTCTTCGGTGCCCGCGCCCATTTCGTCTTCACCGAGCCCGGTGACCACGATGGGCAGCTCATGCGGCGGCAGCGCGTCGGTATAGTGCAGCACCGACGTCACCGGCAGGTTTTCGCAACCCACCGGACCGTCGATGATGACCTGCAGGCCCTTCACCGCGGTGAAAACGTACACCGCGCCCCAATAGCCGCCAGCCCTGTCGTGATCGAGCACTAACATCCTGTGGGCGCCTCGATCGCTTTTTCACGGGCCTTTTCGGCGCTGAACCGCTTGCGCGCTTCCTTCATACGGAAGGTGCGGCTGTCTTCAGGCGTGTCTTCCCACACCCCGGCCGCATGGCCGGTTCCCACGCCTTCAAAGAAGTCGCGCATGGTGTCGAAGCGGTGCTTGGAGCCCATGGCCGCATTGACCACTTCGGCCAGCGAGCCGGCGCCTGCCGGACCCATCCGGGGGCGGGCGGAAATGAGATTGGTGAAGTAGAGCGACGGGGTCCCGGTCTCTTTGACCGCCTGCACGACGGGCGTCGTGCCGATGGCGAGGTCAGGCTTGAATTCGCGGAAGGCCGCCATGTCCTGTTCCAGCGACGCGCGGAACTGGACGTGCACGCCCTTGGCTTTCAGCCATTCCAGATCATCGGCTGACCAGGGCGTTTTGGGGCAGGCCGTGCCCACATAGCGCACGTCCGCGCCGCTTTCGACCAGCAGGCGCGCCACCAGCAATTCCGAGCCCTCATAACCCGACAGCGTGATGCGGCCCTTGATCGGCTTGGCCTTCAGCGCGCCCTCGATGGCGGGCAGGACGGCCTGCTTGGCCGCTTCGATCTTGGCGTTGGAGACATTGGCCGCCGCGCCGATGGCTTCCAGCCAGGCCGCCGTGCCGTCGCGGCCCACCGGCGCAGAGCCGACAATGGCGCGTCCGGCGGCTTTGAACTCGCGGATGGAGGCTGTGTAGAAGGGATGGATCGCGCCCACGACCTGGCTGTCGAGCGCGGCATAAAGCTCGCGCCATTCGCGCGTCGGGACCACCGGTCCCGCGCCCAGGCCCATGGGCTCCAGCAGGCGGCCGATCACCACAGGATCCGCCGGGAACATTTCGCCCAGCAGCGTCACGGTGGGGCGCTCGTCGCGCGGACGGTCGGGCGCCTGCCCCGGGCCGCGCGCGGCTTCGGTGCGGGCATAATTGAGCATGGCGCCAGCCAGCACGTCCTTGGCCTCGGCATGGGTCGGCACGCCAAATCCCGGCACGTCGATGCCGATAATGCGCACGCCGTTGATTTCCTTGGGCAGCAGCCGCAGCGGCACGCCCGACGCGGTCGGGACGCACAGATTGGTGATCACGATGGCGTCGTAATTGGCCGGGTCGGCCATGTCATAGACCGCGTCGCGGATGTCCTCGAACAGCTTGCCGGTGACCAGGGTCTCGGAATTGAACGGCACATAGCCCACCGTCCGGCGCGCGCCGTAGAAGTGCGAGGTGAAAGTCAGCCCGTACACGCAGCAGGCCGAGCCCGACAGGATCGTCGCGGTGCGGCGCATGCGCAGGCCCACGCGCAGCGAGCCGAAGGCCGGGCACATGGATTGCGGCTGGTCGTGGGGACCCTTGGGATAGTCTTTCTCGTATTGCTCGAGAATTTCTGACGCGCCCGATGCCTTGGCCTGGGCGCGCATTTTCTCGGCGCCGGCATGACAGCCCGAGCCGTCGTCCGCAGCGGCGGCGACCGGAGCCCCTTGCGCCGGCGCGTCCGGCGTTGTCACCGCGTTGTCGGGCGCGCTGGCCACGGCGGTATCGTTCAGCGATGTCTCGCCGGCGCCGTCATAGCGCACCTCGCCTTTGGAGCGGGAATTGATCAGGGTCACCGAGTCTTTTGCCATGCCGCCGCCCCTCAAACTTCGTCGTACACGACTTCGAGGGAGGCTTTTTCGACGTGGTTCACGCCGCGCATGTCCGCCGTAGTGGCCGGCGTCATGGTGAAGCCTGCGCCCTCTTCGGCGTCGAACAGCCCCAGAAGCCCGTCCTGATCGAGCGGCGTGGGCTGAACCGGGGGCGCCTCGGCGACATTGATCCCCAGCTCTTCAAACAGGGACGCCCAGGGCGAGCCGGGCCGGCCGATAATCTCGTAATTCGCGCTCTTCTTGCGGATATCGTCATCGGCGGGAATGGCGGCCAGAACCGGGATGCCGACCGCCTTGGCGAAGGCCTGGGCCTCGCCGGTGCCGTCATCCTTGTTGATGACCAGGCCGGCCACGCCGACATTGCCGCCCAGCTTGCGGAAATACTCCACCGCCGAGCAGACATTATTGGCGACATAGAGCGATTGCAGGTCGTTGGAGCCGACCACGATCACCTTCTGGCACATGTCGCGCGCGATCGGCAGGCCGAACCCGCCGCACACCACGTCGCCCAGGAAGTCCAGGAGGACATAGTCGAAGTCCCACTCGTGAAAGCCGAGGCTTTCCAGAAGCTCGAACCCGTGAATGATGCCGCGTCCGCCGCAGCCTCGGCCGACTTCCGGTCCGCCCAGCTCCATGGCGTAGACGCCATCGCGCTTGAAGCAGACATCGCCGATCTGGACCGTCTCGCCGGCGAGCTTTTTCTTCGACGAGGTCTCGATGATGGTGGGGCAGGCGCGTCCGCCGAACAGAAGCGACGTGGTGTCGCTCTTGGGGTCGCAGCCGATCAGCAGAACCTTCTTGCCCAGCTGGGCCATCATATAGCTGAGATTGGACAGGGTGAACGCCTTGCCGATCCCGCCCTTGCCATAGATCGCGATGACCTGAGTGGTCTTCTTGATCGGCCCGGTATGGACCGCATCGGGCTCGATCGCCGCTTCGCGCCGCAGCGCGTCAGAGCCGCCGTCTTGCTTGAATTCGCCGTCCATTAGTGGGCACTCCAATCAATGATCATTTTCAGGCAGTTGGCGTCGGAAAAGGCGGTTTCGTACGCCTCGCCGGCCGCGTTCGGGGCGCTGTAATGGGTGATCAGCCCATCCAGTGACAGCGCGCCGCTATTGAGGAGATGTCCGACGCCCTCAAGGGCGCCGGGATTGAATTCCGCCGCGATGCGCAGGCGGGCTTCCTTCATGAAGGCGGGCGCGAAATTGAAGCTCAGCCGCTCGGCGTAGAAGCCGGCCAGGACGATCTCGCCGCCCTTGGACAGACGGCCCACAAGCGAATCGAGCAGGGAGGAATCGCCGCTGACATCGTAGATCGCGCGATAGTCGCGCCGCGTATCGTCTTCGGGGCGGATGACCGGATAGCCGTCCGCGCCATCCATGCGCATGGGATTGATTTCCCACACCGTCGGCGCGGGTCCGCCTGAGGCCACCGCAATGCGCGCCAGCAAACGGCCCAGCGCCCCATGCCCGATGATCAGATCGGGCGCCTCAGTCACATTGGCCATGGCGTGATAGGCGGTGGCGGCCAGCGCCAGCAGCACGCCGCGCTCGCCGAGATTTTCATCAACCGGGGTGACGCGCGCGCCGGGCAGGGTGACCCGCGAGGCGGAGCCGCCAAACAGGCCGCGCACCGCGCCAAAGCATTGCGCGCCGGGAACAAAGACCCAGTCGCCTTCAGCCCGGCCCGAAGCGGGTCCGGCCTGGACCACGCGTCCAATGGATTCGTAACCGGGGACCAGCGGATAGCCCATGCCGGGAAAGGCCGGCATGGCGCCCGACCAGAGCAGGCGCTCTGTGCCGGTGCTCACGCCCGACCAGGCAATCTCGACCACCACGTCCTGATCGCCGGGTACGGCGATATCGAGCCGGCTGAGCGCAATGCGCTTGGGCTCTTCAAGAACGATAGCGAGGGCGTCCAAAGTTTGCCTCCCCAGGCTTGTGGTCGGAATAAGGCGCTATCTGTCAGTTTACATTGACACTGCTCACAGTCAATTATGATTTACGCTTTTCCCCGATGAGCTGTCATGACATTGGCGATGAGAGGGATGCGCGAGCGGTGCAGGCGTGCGCGCTCAAAGCCCGCCTCGACCAGCATTTGCGCCAGACGCGCCGCATTGCGCGGGCGGCCGCCGCCCATCGCCGCCAGGTAAAATCCGAAATAGGCCTCCCCCATGGGCGCGGCGCCGCGCGCATCGGCCATGGGCTCGGGCCGCAGCAGCGTACCGCCCGGCGCAATCGATTCGCGGCAGGCGCGCAGAAGGCGTATGGCGTCCTCGTCGCTGTGATCATGAATGATGCGCACCAGCGAGATGAGATCGGCGCCGGCGGGCAGCCTGTCTTCAAGAAAGCTGCCGCCATGGATGTCGGCGCGGTCAGCCAGGCCAGTCTCGCTTAAGGTGTCACGTGCGCGCGCCGCCACGGGGGGCAGGTCGAACAGGGCGAGGGCCAGATGCGGCGCCGCGCGCGCGGCTTCTTTCAGAAAGGCGCCTTCGCCCCCGCCCACATCGAGGAGCTGGCGGTAGGCCTTGATAGCGACGGCGGCGATCACTTCATCGGCGACCATTGGCAGGGTGTCGGCCATCAGGGCGGAATAGGCGTCGGGCCGGCCTGATGCGCCATCGCCCCGCCCGTAGCCCCAGAAATCGGCGAGCTGGCCCGGCGTTTCGCCGCGCAGCACCACCATGGGGTCGATGAGGTCGTGATAGAGGAGGCGGTGATGCTGCACCATGGCGGCGAGGCCCGCATCCCCCGCCAGCGCTGCGCCCAGAGGCCCCAGCGCAAAGCGATTATCTGAGCGGCGCTCCAGCAGATTGAGGGAGGCGGCGGCCTGGGCCAGGCGGTCTGCGCCCTCGGGCGGCAGGCCGGCCTGCGCGGCGATGTCGTCAACCGTGCGCGGACCGTTTTTGAGGAAATCGAACAGGCCGGTTTCGACGCAGGCCAGCAGGGTCTGGGAATACACAAACCCCGCCATCAGATCGAAAATGGCGCGCGCCTCGTGGCGGGCTTTCGACCGGGTCAGGGGGAAGGATTTGGCGAAACGGCGAAAGTCCGGGTTGGAGACCAGCCGGTTTCGCAGGTCTCCCAGAGCGGCTTTCCAGCTCATTCTTCGCTCAGGCCGCCGCGGCGGCGAGGTTTTTGGGCACCAGGCGCTTGGCCTGCGCCCGCACCAGCTCACGCAGCATAGGGGCGCCGGGGCAATCGGGCACGGCGTCGGCGGCTTCGGCGACGAGGGATCGCAGCTTCGCCACCGCGCCGTCCGTCCCCAGTTCACGCGCGCAACTCGGGCGGTTCAGCGCCACGTCCTGCCCCACCGGCTTGCCGGCTTCGTCGCCGCCCATGGCGTCCATGAGATCATCGGCGACCTGGTAGGCCTCGCCAATCTTTTCGCCCAGCACCCGCCACGGACCGGGGTCGGCGCCCGCGGCCAGCGCGCCGGCCATGGTCGCGCCCACGAAGAGCGCGCCGGTCTTGGCGCGGTGATAGGTTTCCACCGACACCTCGGTTTCGCTTTCCCAGGCCTGACCGGCGGCGATGCCGTTGGGCGCGCCGACAGAGCGGGCGATCAGGGCCATCAGGGCGGGCAGCCGGTCGGGCGCGGCGGCCCCGGCGCGCGCGACAATCTCGAAAGCCAGAACAATCAGCGCGTCGCCCGCCAGAATCGCCAGCGGCTCGCCATAGACGGCATGAACCGACGGGGCGCCGCGGCGCAGATCGGCACCGTCAAAGGCGGGCAGATCATCATGAACCAGGGAGGCGCAGTGCAACAGCTCCAGCGCCGCGGCTGTGGCGCTGGACAGGGCCGGGTGCGGATCACCGCACGCGCCCGCCACGGCGAGGCACAGCTTGGGCCGCACACGCGCGCCGCCGGGGAAGACGGCATGCTCCAGCGCTTTGGCGAATTTCGGGGGGCAGTCGGGGCCTGTGGCCCGGGCAATGGCGGCTCGCAGCTCCGCCTCAATGCGCGCCTCGGCCTCCATTCTAACCTCCCCGTCAGTTGCCCGCGTCAAGTTTTCCTGTCAGCTTGGCTGTCATGAAGATTGGACACTCTTTTCGGGCCTGTCAATGAGCCCGGCGCGCGGCGGCGACCCCGTGGTGATTGTGGGTGCAGGGATGGGCGGACTTAGCGCCGCCATCGATCTGGCGGCGCAAGGTGAGCGTGTCGTGCTGATCGAACGGGCCGAATCGCCCGGCGGCAAGATGCGCACCCTGCCTGTGGGCGGCGCGGCGGTGGATGCCGGGCCGACGGTTCTGACCATGCGCGGCGCGTTTGAAGAGCTGTTCGCTGATGCCGGCGCCAGTCTCAATGACCATGTCAGCCTGACACCCGCTGACCGGCTCGCCCGCCATGCCTGGGACGGGTCGGGTCATTTTGATCTGCACGCCGATCCGGCGCATACAATTGACGAGGTGGGCCGGTTCTCCGGCGCGGTGCAGGCGCGCGCGTTTGAGCGCTTTTTGCGCGACGGGCGGCGGCTGTTCGCGGCGCTGGAGCCGAGCTTCCTGAAAGCGTCGCGCCCCGGCGTGGCGGGTCTGGTCGCGCGCATCGCCATGCGCAATCCGGCGGGGCTGACAGCCATGCGTCCCTTCGCATCGCTGTGGGATGTGCTGGGCGAGTATTTTCCCGATCCGCGCCTGCGCCAGCTGTTTGGCCGCTACGCCACCTATTGCGGCGCATCCCCGTTCGAAGCGCCCGCCACCCTCCTGATGATCGCCGAGCTGGAGCAGCAGGGCGTGTGGTTTGTCGAGGGGGGCATGACGCGCCTCGCAAACGCCATGGCCGGGCTCGCCCGGTCGCTGGGCGCTGACATCCGCTACGGCGACAGCGTTGAGGAGATTGTCGTGGAGGGCGGCCGCGCTGCGGGCGTGCGCCTATCCACCGGTGAAATCCTGCGCGCCCGCGCCGTGCTGGCCAATGCCGATCCCGATGCGCTGAGGTCCGGTCTTCTGGGCAGCGCAGCGGCCAGTGCGCCACCGCCGCCTGCCGGTCCACGTGCGCTGTCGGCTTTGGTCTGGACCGCGACGGGTCAGGCGTCGGGCTTTGATCTGGAGCGCCATAACGTGTTCTTTTCCGGCGATTACCCCGCCGAGTTCCGCGCCCTGTTTGACGCGCGCCGTATGCCCGATGCGCCGACGATCTATGTCTGCGCCCAGGATCGCGGCGCGGGGTCCGTCCCCGACGGGCCGGAGCGTTTCCTGATCCTGCTCAACGCGCCCGCCGATGGCGATGAGCGCGCGTATGCGCCTGAGGAGATCGATACATGGCTCGCGCGAACGACAGACCGGCTAAAGGCTTGCGGCCTGACCCTCTCGATCAACGCCGTGACGGCGACGGCGCCGGACGGGTTCGCGGCGCGCTTTCCGGGATCGGGCGGGGCGCTGTACGGGCGCGCCCTGCACGGATGGCGGGCGGCGTTTCAGCGGCCGGGGGCGCGCACCCGCCTGCCGGGCCTGTATCTGGCGGGGGGCGGGGTGCATCCGGGGCCGGGCGTGCCGACGGCCATGCTGTCGGGCCGGATCGCGGCGCGCTCGATCTTGGCCGATTTGGCTTCGACACGGTCCCGGCGCCCGGCGGGTATCGCTGGGTCTATGCCGACGCGGTCAGCGAAGACGGACGCTACGCCCTCGTCCTGATCGCGCTGACGGGCAGCGTCTTCTCTCCTTACTATGCGTGGTCGGGGCGGGGTGATCCGCTCAATCACTGCGCCCTCAATGTCTGTCTTTATGGTCCGGGCGTGCGGCGCTGGGCGATGACCGAACGCCGCCGGGACGCGGTGGAGGCGAGCGCAGACAGCCTCACCCTTGGCCCCAGCCGGGTGCGGTTTGAAGACGGGGCGCTGATCTATGACATCGCCGAACATGGCGCGCCCTTGCCTAAAGCCATGCGCGGACGCGTGGTGATCCGGCCGGAACTGGAGCAGAGCGAGACCTTCACGCTGGACGCAGACGGCCGCCATGTCTGGCGCCCGGTCTGGCCGCGCGCGCGGGTGGAGGCTGAGTTCGACGCGCCGGATGTCCGCTTCTCTGGCGATGGATATGTGGACATGAATGCCGGCGCCGAGCCGCTGGAAGCCGGTTTCCACTCCTGGAACTGGGCGCGCACGGCGATGCCGGATGGCGCGGCGATTCTCTACGATTCAGTCTGGGCGGATGGCGGCGGGCGATCGCTGGCCTTGCGCATAGACGGGGCGGGCCGGGCTGAACGCTTTGAGCCGCCGCCGGTGCAGGCCCTGCCAAGGACGGGCTGGCGGGTGGACCGCGACGCGCGCTCGCTCGGGGCGGCGACGGTGATGGAGACGCTGGAGGATACGCCCTTCTATTCGCGCTCCCTCATTGAAACCGAGCTCATGGGCGAACGCCGCGTGTCCATGCATGAAAGCCTCGACCTGACGCGGTTTTCCTCGCCGGTGGTGAAGCTGATGCTGCCCTTCCGCATGCCGCGCGCCTACTGGCGCTGAGGCATTGACTGGCGCTTCAGTCCTCGCGCCGGTCCTGACGCTTCTTGTCGCGGTGAAGCTTGACCAGCTCCCAGACCGCAAAGCCCAGGACCAAGCCGAACACCAGCACCATCTCGACAAGGAAGATGTAATTATTCATGCCGCCTTCCCGTTCAGCCGCACGATTTGCAGATTGAGCGTCGCGGCGATGGTCACCCAGACCAGATAGGGCGCGAGCAGCCAGCCGGCGATGGCGTCGATCTGGGCGAAGACGTAGAGGTTCGCCGCCACCGCCAGCCAGAGGAGCGCAACCTCGGCCAGCGCCAGCGCTGGCTTGCGCATCCCGAAGAACACCGCTGACCACAGCGCATTGAGCGCCAGCTGCAGACCCCACACCGCCAGGGCGGGATGGAAGCCCTCCAGATCCCAGATGCGCCAGGCCGAGTATGCCATGGCCACATAGAGCACGCCCCAGACCAGCGGGAACACAAAGCCGGGCGGCGTCCAGGACGGCTTGCGAAGCTCGTCATACCACTGGCCCGGGCGGAAGATGGCGCCGGTCATGGAGGCGAGGAACACCACACCGATAAAAGGCAGAATCGTCCAGAGAGGGGCGTCGATCATGGTCGGTGCATCCTTCGCGCGTCGGCCCGGGCTAACACGTAGGCCCGCGCGCGTCCGGGACAATGATCCCGGCTCAGGGTGTGCCTTCGGATGTCTCGTCCTTGCCCGCGCCTGTGTCCTCACGCTCGCTCTTTTTCTCGTCGCGATGGAGAAGGATCAGCTCGCGCACGCCCCATCCGATGACCGCGCCGGCGATCAGGATCTCGAAGAGGAGGGGGAGATAGGCGCGCATCAGCCCTGCCGTTCGCGTCTCATATCAGGCAGGCGGGTCGATTCCTGCTCGCGCAGCTCCAGCGCCAGCAGGATTTCGATCATCCGGCCCCAGTGCTCGTCCACCCGCCACCAGGGCGGCGCCGGCGGCGCGGGCGGAACCGGGGGAATTGCAGAGACGAGAAAGCGGGTCTCGGCGAGCGGGGCGGCCTCGTCATCGCCGCGCGTCAGGGCCGCATCCAGCAATCCGGCCGCGGCGAGAGAGAGTTTGCGGCCCGTGGACGTCACGACGCGGCGGTTGACCGTATCCCAGCCTGCGCGTTCAGCCTCGGCGCCGATCTCTCTATAGATGCGCGCAGCCGCGTGGATGGCGGGGCGGCAGCCCATGGGCAGAAGCGCAATGCCCGGACGGGCGCGGTCATAGAGGCGGTCAGCCTCTTCGAGCACGCGCTGGATGACGCTGGCGATCTGCGGCCCGAATTCCGGCGCGGCGATCCAGGCGGCGGGCTCAAGTTCCGCCTCCCTCATCCATTCCAGCGGCAGGTAAAGCCGGCCGGCGCGGGCGTCCTCGCCCACATCGCGGGCGATATTGGTCAGCTGCATGGCCACGCCCAGATCGCAGGCGCGCGACAGGGCGGCGGGCGAGCGCACGCCCATGACCAGGGTCATCATGGCGCCCACTGATCCCGCCACGCGCGCACCATAGGCGCGCAGCTGCGAGATCGTTTCAAAGCGCAGGCCCTCGGCGTCCCAGGCGAAGCCTTCAATGAGGGCGGCGGGGAGGGATTTGGGGATGGCGCGCTTGCGCACCACATCGGCGAAGGCGCGGTCCACCGGCTCATCGCCCGGACGGCCGGCGTAAATCTCATCCAGGCGCCAGCTCAGATCGGCGCAGGCCCTGGCCGGGTCAAACCCGTCATCCACCGCGTCATCGGCGCGCCGGCAGAAGCCGTAGAGGGCGTAGGCATCGTCGCGCACCTCTTCGGGCAGCAGCAGCGAGGCGGCGAAGAAGCTTTTTGATCCGCCGCGGATGGCCCGGCGGCAGGCGTCGAGATCGGCGGGGCTGGCGAAACGTTCAGGCATGGGTCCTCGCATCGGGAACAACTGTGTCGAGGACACGGGCCGAAGACAACACTCCGGGCACGCCGGCGCCGGGATGCGTCCCTGCGCCGACCAGATACAGGCCGTCTATGTCTTCGCTTTTATTGTGCTGGCGGAACCAGGCGCTCTGGGTCAGCACCGGTTCGAGCCCGAAGGCGGCGCCGCGCAGCGAGTTTAGCCGGTCGCGGAAATCCAGCGGCGTCATCACCATGGACACTTCCACCGCATCCTTGAGGCCGGGCAGAAGGGTTTCCTCCAGCCGCTTCTCGATGGCCTGGCGATAGGGTTCGGCCTTCGTTTCCCAGTCGGTGTCGCCGTCCAGATTGGGCACGGGCGAGAGCACGTAGAAGGCTTCGCACCCTTCCGGAGCCAGCGAGGGATCGGTGGCGGTGGGGCGGTGGAGATAGAGGCTGAAATCGTCGGCCAGATGTTTCCTGTGGAAGATATCGTCCAGAAGCCCGCGATAGCGTGGACCCAGCACGATGGTGTGGTGGTCCACATCCGGATAGGTCCGGCGCACCCCGAAATACCAGACGAACAGGCCCATGGAGTAGCGCGCGCTCTCCACCTTTTTGTCGGTCCAGCGCTTGCGTTTGGCGCCCGACAGAAGGTGTTTGTAGGTGTGCCCCGTCTCGGCGTTGGAGATGACGATGTCGGCGGGCAGCACCTCGCCACCGTTGAGGCGCACGCCGGTGACCCTGCCCTCATCCACCTCGATCTGCTCCACTTCAGCCCCGCAGCGCACATCGCCGCCCTGGCCGCGCACCAGATTGACCAGGCCTTTCACCAGCTCGCCCGTGCCGCCCATGGCGAAGTGGACGCCCCATTTGCGCTCCAGATAGGAGATCAGGCAGTAGACCGCGCTGGCCGAGAACGGGTTGCCGCCAATCAGCAGCGGATGGAAGCTCAGCGCGGTGCGCACTTTGGGATCTTTCACATATTGCGAGACCAGGGCGTACACCGAGCGATGCCCTGACAGGCGGATCAGGTCGGGCGCAATGCGCGCCATGTCGGCGATGGTGCTGAACGGCACATGGCCGAGCTGTTCGAAGCCGACGCGGAAAATCTCTTCGCTTTTTTTCAGGAAGCGCTCATAGCCCGCCACGTCGGACGGGTTGAATTTGGCGACTTCGGCGCGCATGGCTTCAGGGTCGCGCGAGCACTGGAACACCGACCCGTCATCAAAGCGGATACCGTAAAAGGGCGAGATCTCCCTCAGCTCCACATCATCTTCCAGCTTGCGCCCGGCCAGCGACCACAGCTCCTCGAACAGGAAGGGCGCGGTGATGATGGTGGGGCCGGCGTCAAAGGCGTAGCCGCCCTCGCGGAACACATAGGCGCGCCCGCCCGGCGCATCGAGCTTTTCCAGAATTGTCACGCGATAGCCGCGCGCGCCCAGCCGGACCGCAGCGGCCAGCCCGCCAAACCCGGCGCCGATGACCACCGCGTGGGGTCTGCGATCCTCGCCGTCGGTCAATGTTTCGGAATCTCTGGGCATGGGATCAGTCCTCCTGCGCCGACTTGCCGAGCCGGCCGCGCACGCGGCGCAGGCCGAAAATCAGCGCCAGCGCGACGACAGGAACGGCCGCGGCCGTGATGATCGCGGCGTCCAGCGGCATGCCGAGCACTTCGCTGCCTTTGGCGAAATAGGCGATCAGGCCGACGACATAATAGGTGATGGCCGCAATTGAGAGCCCTTCCATGGTCAGCTGCAGGCGCAGCTGGAGCTTGGCGCGGCGGGCCATGGCGGCGAGCCGCAGGCGGCTTTGCTGTTCCTGGGTCAGCGCCACGCGCGTGGACAGCAACTGCGTCACGCGCGCCAGATGCTCGGACATGGATTCGAGACGATCAGATACCGCCTCCACCGTGCTCATGGCCGGGGCCAGGCGGCGTTCGACGAACTCGCCGAAGGTCTGCAACCCCTCCAGGCGCTGCTCGCGCAGTTCCTCGATGCGGGCCTGCACAATGCCGTAATAAGCCTCAGAGGCGCCAAAGCGGTAGCGGTGCTGGGAGTGGCGCCGTTCGATATCGGCCTGCAGCCGCGTGATCCGGTCCAGCAACCCGCTTTCATCAGAGTTGATGCCGTCGGCCATCTCATGGGTGATGCCCGCCAGTTCCTGTTCGCGTGCGGTCATGATCCGCCCCAGATCGCGCGCCGCCGGCAGGCCCAGCAGCGCCATCATCCGGTAGGTGTCCATCTCCAGAAGCCCGCGCATCAGGCGTCCGGCCTGAATCGGCGTCAGGCTGCGATTGCGGATGAGATAGCGGTTGAATCCGTCGCCATGGCTGCGGAAGCTGGTCAGCGCCACCGCGCCGCCCGATGCGATACGCGCCCCGACCAGCTCAGCGTCGCCGAACAGGCGCTTGGCCGTCTCGTCCACCGCCGCGCCCTCGTCGGGCGTGTTGAGCATCAGGACATGGGCGGCGAAAATCACCTGGCCGGGCAGGCTGGCGAGCCAGTCGGCGGGCGCCTCGGCGATGGGCGGATTGTCGAACGGGGCGCGCTCATCGCCGCTCTGGCGGATGAAAGTGTAGCGGGTGAACTCGGTATGGCGCTCCCAGATCACCCGCACGGGGCCCAGATGGGCGCTGTAATGGGTGGCGCCTTCGGATGGCTCCGCCGCGCTGAAGCGGGCGGCGAGGGCGGCGATGGCCGCCCGGTCAGCCGCCTGTTCCTCCGGGCCGGTATAGAGCACCATGTAGGAGGCGCTCAGCGGCGCGGTGAGCGGCTGGGGCGGACGGGCGTGAACCTCTTCGCTCAGCTCGGCGCGGCGTGGGTGATTGGCGGGCAGGGTCAGGGCGGGCATCAGTGTCCTCCGGCCATGCGGTGCGTGCGTGCGCTGGCGGCGCCATCAAGCCCTGCTGCCTGCGCAGCCTGGCGGATGATATCGGCCGTCTGGCCGGGATCTTCTTCATGGGCAAGATGGCCAAGTCCGGGAAGCCGGATCTGCTGGCAGCCCGGTATGCGCCGGGCCGCGGCCCAGGAATCGTCGGGGGGCCTGGCGCGGTCATTCTCGCCAATCACCATGGGCGCAGGTGTCGTCACGCGGGGTAGGTCGGCCAGCAGGGGCCGCAGCTTCCAGTGCGCCATCAGGCGCAGCGCGCCGGCCACGTGGCCGGGCTGTTTCAGGAGCTGCTGATAGAGCGCCACGCCCTCTTCATCGAGGCGGGAGCCGGTTTTGGCGATCAGGCGGGCGACGCTCGCCATATTGGCGCGCATCGAAAACAGGCGCGGGGTCAGCGGATTGAGCAGGGCGAGGCGCGCCATTTTGGACGCGATGCCGTCCGCCGCGCCGCCATAGGGCTGCAGCGCCGGGGCGAGGCCGATCAGCGCCTGCGGCCTGATGGCTCCATCGAGCACCATGCGCAGCGCCACCGCCGCGCCAGCCGAATGGCCCGCTGCGAGAGCGGGTTCAACGCCGAGCCGCGCCATCAGCGCGCCCAGCGCCTGGGCCACCAGAGGCAGCTCGGGCGCATCCATCCGACCGGTGAAGCCGTGGCCGGGCAGATCGGCCATGATTATCTCGAACTCGCCGCTCAATGCGCGCGCCAGCTGATCGAAGGAATGGGTTGACGCGCCGGTGCCATGAATGAGCAGCAGGACCGGGCCGGCGCCAAAGCGCTGGACATGCCAGCTGACCCCGCCCGCCGATACTATCTGGCTGGCGTCGCGATGGGGCCAATTGTCCGGGATGCGCGCGATCGTCATGCGGCCGCCGTCCGGGCAATATCAGCCAGCGCGGCGGGATTGCCGGCGGGCAGGCGCACATAGCGTGCGGCCATGTTCTGCGCGACGGAGCGGGCAGTCTCGGCGCCGCGCCGGGAGACGTCGACCATGATCGCCGCATGGCCCGCAGCGCGCAGGCGCCGGGCGGCGTCGTGGGCTTCGGCCTGGGCGATATCGCGCCCGCCGGTTCCGGCGCGGGTCACGTTGGCCGCGCCGTCGGTAAGGAAGACCAGCGTCACGGTGCGCCCTTGCCGGGCGGCGCCATGGGCGAGCGCTTCAGCCGCTTCGATGGCGGTGGCCAGCGGTGTGCCGCCGCCGCCGGGCAGGGCGGCCAGGCTCTTCTTGGCGCGGGTGAGCGAGCGGGTGGGCGGGAGCAGCGTCTCGGCGGTGGTCCCGCGAAACGCGATGAGCGCGACCTGATCGCGCCGCACATAGGATTCGGCCAGCATCAGCTCCACCGCGCCCTTGGCCTCGGACAGGCGATTGAGCGCCAGCGAGCCGGAGGCGTCGACCACGAAAATGGTGAGCGTCTCGGCTTTCTGCTTGAAGTGTTTGATGCGGAAATCCTCGCGGCGCACTTCCAGCGCCGGACCGGATTTCAGCCGGTCCCAGCCGCGCCGCCGTACCCGGCCCCAGGGCGCCGCTGCGCGCAAGGTGGCCAGCACGTCCAGCTTGCGGCCCTCGCCCGGATCGCCGCGCCGCGTGCCTGCCGGGCGTCCGCGCTGACCGCTCTTGCGCGTCGCGCCGGACTGGCCCGCGCTGCTCGCCCGGCTGTTGGACGCGCCCGCCTCCAGCCGCGCCAGCAGGCCGGCGGGGATGGCGGCCTGCGCGGCCTCGGTGGTGATCTCGGTCAGCTCGTCAGGCGTCTGGGCGGTGTCGGGCTGGTCGTCGGGCTGCTCATCGGGCTCGTTATTGTCGTTGTTCGCCTCGTCGTCCCGGGGCGGGGCGTCGGGTTCGCTTTCGGGCGGCTGGTCGTCCTGCGCCTCGTCTTCATGGGGCAGGTGCAGAGCGCGCGGTCCCAGCACCAGCCGGGCGGCCAGCGCGGCCTGTTCCTCGCCAATCTCGTCAAGGTCATCGAGCGCGGCGGCGGCGCGCGCGGCGCGCAGGGCCAGCAAGGGCGGCCGCAGAGAGGTGATGCCCAGCGCCGCCGCCGTCTGGGGCAGGGCGCGCTCGGCGCCGGCGCTCACGATATGAGGCAGACGCACCCGCGCCATGGCGATGGATTCGCGGCCATGGCCGGGCGGGGCGGTGTTGAGATCGCTCAAGGACACGGCCGACAGATCGAGATGAAAGGCGAGGCGTTCGCTGAGCGCCCCGGGCGCGCCTTCATCCGGGTCGGCGCTTTCATCCAGCGCGATGATCATCGGCGCCGGGGCGGCGTCCAGCGCCATCGCCAGGCGCGCCGCCAGCCCGGTCTCGGCGCGCTCGGCCATGGCCAGCACGCCCACGCCGTCCCTGATTTCATCCAGCAGGCCTGCGCGCTGTACGGCGCGTCCGGCTTTCAGCGTCGCGGCCAAATCGACGCCGCCCAGCAGCGCCTCATCGCCTACGCCCGCCGGAATGCGCCGCCAGGGCGCGGCTTCATTTACCAGATGGCGCAAGGTCTCAAGCCAGGCGTCGCGCGCCGGGCCGGCGCGGGCTTTCAGCACGGCGCCGGCCAGCCCCGGATCCACCGCCAGCAGCGCGGCGGCCAGGCGCGCTTCGCCCCAGCTATCGCGCATATGGGCGGTCTCGCTCACGCCGCGAAGGCCTCGGCGAGCCCGCGTTCAATGCGGGCGGAGGAACCGGCCTCGTCCAGCGGATCACGGCGCAGGCGGTGGCGCAGGGCTGACGGCGCCACGGCACGCAGATGATCCAGCGTCATCTCCTCAGACCCCTCCAACGCGGCCTGCGCGCGCGCGGCGCGTATCAGGGTGAGCTCGCCACGCAAGCCATCGGCGCCCAGCGCCATGCAAATCTCCGAAGCGCGCCGCAGCACGGCGTCCGGCGTTTCGATCTTCGCCACCAGTTTCTGAGCCGCCGCCACGCGCTCCCTCAGCTCCGCGCCGGCTTCGGCCCAGCTTTCGCAGAATGTGTGGGGGTCGCGTTCGAATGCGTCGCGGCGGCGCACCACTTCGATGCGGTGTTCGATATCGCGCGGCGTGGCCACTTCCACCGACAGGCCGAACCGGTCGAGCAATTGCGGGCGAAGCTCGCCCTCTTCGGGGTTGCCGCTGCCCACCAGCACGAACTTGGCCGGGTGACGCACGCTCAGCCCGTCGCGCTCCACCACATTCTCACCGGTGGCCGCCACGTCCAGTAGAAGATCGACGATATGGTCCTCAAGCAAATTGACCTCGTCGATATAGAGAAAGCCGCGATTGGCGCGCGCCAGGAGGCCCGGCTCGAACGCCTTTTCGCCCTTGCGCAGCGCCTTTTCGATATCCAGCGCCCCCACCACCCGGTCCTCGGTCACGCCCAGCGGCAGATCGACCACCGGGGTGGGCTTGCGCACCACAGAGCCGCGCGATTTGGCGTCGCCGCCAATGGGCTCAGAGCCCGGCGCAGAATTATAGGGGCAGTGCTCATAGGTCTCGATTTCAGGCAGAAGACCGGCGAGTGCGCGCACGGCGGTGGACTTGGCCGTGCCGCGATCTCCGAAGATCAACACCCCGCCCACTCTGGGTTCGACGCAAGCGATCAACAGGGCTTGCTTCATCTCTTCCTGCCCGACAATGGCGGGGAAGGGAAAGGTCAGGGTCATGGATGCGCCTCGGACTGTCAGATCTGCAAGTGTCTAGCAAATTGGACACTCGCACAATTTTTTTCTCCTGACACCGGCTTGCGGCCAAGTTTCTCCCGTTGCGCTGCGCATGGGACCGGGGGGCAGGCGCGCAGCGTCCGGATCAGGTGACGGACCAGTCTTCAATCAGCTGTCAGTCCCGGGAGAGGGCGGCGGCCAGGAGGCGGGCATAGGCGTGATCGCGCAGGCTGGCGGGCCGGCCCAGATCCATCCGGTCGAGCGCGGCTTCGTGGTCTTTGCCGGGCTTGCGCATCAGCGCGCCGGCCAGCCAGGCGGCGTTGCGCAGGGGTGATTGCGTGCGCGCCTGCAGATGGCGCAGCGCCTTGCCCAGGCGGATTTCCTCATCGGTGAATTCGCTGCCTAAGGGGAAGGGTTTCAACGCGCCGCTTTCGCGCGCCGGCGCCAGTGCGTCTTCGATGCGCTCGGGCCGGTTATTGCGGAAGGCGGCGGGGATTTCATAGTCCGGCTCGATCTTGCCGGCTTTTTTGGCCTGCGCCAGCAGGTCCGGCTGGAAGCGCGAATCGGCGATGTTGAGCATGTCGGCGATGACGTCGCGGTCGCACTGCCCGCGCAGATCGGCGGCGCCGTATTCGGTGACGATGATGTCGCGCAAATGGCGCGGGATCGTCACATGGCCGTAATTCCAGACAATGTTGGAGCGCACATCCCCGTCCTTGGTGCGGGTGGCGCGCACCATCAGGATGGAGCGCGCATCTTCGAGCGCATGCGCCTGGGCGACGAAATTATATTGCCCCCCGACGCCGGAGATGACGCGCCCGTCCTCCAGCTGGTCGGAGACGACCGCACCCATCAGTGTCGCCATGATGCCGTTATTGATGAAGCGCGCGCCCTGGCGCTGGGCGCGCCTGAGCGCCTCGCCGCCATAGAGCTGATTGACCTGGCTGACCGGCGCCATCGGGAACAGGGCGCGCTCCTCAGGCGCCATCGCGCTGAGCGCGGTATAGAAGGCGGGCGGGCCGAGAAAGAAACCGCCGTGCAGCACGGCGCCCCCATCAGGAGGGCCCGGCCGCCCGGCATTGA
Source organism: Oceanicaulis sp. (assembly GCA_022565365.1). Classification (GTDB taxonomy): domain Bacteria; phylum Pseudomonadota; class Alphaproteobacteria; order Caulobacterales; family Maricaulaceae; genus Oceanicaulis. Next base: position 795 of record JAIUMW010000004.1, on the reverse strand, counting down.
CCGCCAGCTGGGTGTCCAGATCATCATAAACGCGCCGCTTGAGCACGCCGGCGCGATAGAGCTGGAGGAAGCCGTCGACGAACATTTCGCTGCAGCCATAGAGCCCATGCTCAAAAGGGCGCGCCTCGCTCGCATGCTGAGTGCCGTCTGCGGCCAGGCGCGCCTGGGTCTCGGCGAACACGTCGGGCTGGGTGTGGCGCAGGATCAGGGCGGCCGAGACGGCGTCGCCCAGCGAGCCGATGCCGATCTGCAGCGTGCCGCCATCAGGAACCAGCCCGGCGATGTGCAGGGCGGCGGCCTGGTCTGCGGAATCCACCGGCCGGCGCGGCGTGGCGAACAGGGTGAAGTGCGCCTCCTCATCATCGATGAGATGGTCAAAGACCGAGGCGGGACAGTCCGCCGGGCCGTACATAAAGGGCAGGCTGCGGTGGATCTGCCCGATGGCATGGATGCGCCGCCCGCCGCGCCGGGAGGCCTCCACCAAAGGCATGAGATCGGCCGCCACGTCCGGATTGCACGACAGGCTGACCCGGTCGCGCGCGGCGCCGTCCACGGCGACGATCTGGGCGATGACATTGACGCCTCGATCCAGCAGATCGCGCGCGGCGTGCGTATAGTTGGCGCTCATATAGGCCTGCTGGGCCTGATTGTTCGACAACAGAGCGCCGGGCTGCAGGAAGAATTCGTGCACCTGCACATTCGCCGGCAGCGCGCCGCGCCCCCGGGCGGCGGCGGTGGCGGGGGGGTCAAAGCCCCGATTGAGCCGCCCCCGAAGGGGGCCCAAGATCCCGGTTT